>CAZOXC010000069.1:0-9471 GCA_964583205.1 uncultured Pirellulaceae bacterium
CTTCTGAGCACTGTCGATGCGCCGTGAAACCATCCCGCTTTCGATCGGCACATCATCTTTGAAGCCACCCATCTCCAGGATTCGCTTGACAAACGGTCCGGCAAAAATCCGCATCAAGTCATCATCAAGACTGAGATAAAATCGACTGCTACCCGGGTCACCCTGTCGACCACAACGACCACGCAACTGCAAGTCAATTCGGCGAGCATCATGGCGTTCGGTACCAATCACGTGCAAGCCACCCAATTGTTTGACATCCTCGCCCTG
Source organism: uncultured Pirellulaceae bacterium (assembly GCA_964583205.1). GTDB lineage: Bacteria > Planctomycetota > Planctomycetia > Pirellulales > Pirellulaceae > CALMEE01. The sequence continues at coordinate 268 of CAZOXC010000069.1, forward strand.
TTCGGACATCGAGTATTCTTTGTCGATCGAATCGACCAGATCATCCCATTCCTGTCGAGGCACATCCAATCGGGTTTCGTATTTGTCCTGCAATTGAGCCCAGGTCATCGTCTCCGGGTTGCCGCCCAGCACGATATCGGTACCACGACCGGCCATATTGGTTGCGATAGTGACCGAGCCCTTGCGACCGGCCTGGGCAACAATCTCAGCTTCACGTTTATGATTCTTCGCATTGAGAATTTCGTGCGGCACTCCTCGCTTGGCCAGCATCTCGGCAAGCAGCTCACTCTTTTCGATCGAAACCGTACCGACCAGAATCGGTCGACCGCGTCGCTGAACCACTTTGACCTGGGAACGAGGAATCGACTCCACTTTTCCGTCGCCCTTCAACGCAACTTTCACTTCGTTGTCATTCTCGGACTTGATCGTCCCGATCACCTCTTCACTGTTCTTCTTGACAACACGATCCCACTTGATGGTGTTCTCAATGTCTTCAGCAACCGCCTCCCATTTGAAATTCTCTTTCGAGAAAATCACATCGGGATGTTCGATTCGCTCCAGCACCTTGTTGGTGGGAATTGCCACTACGTCCAGTTGATAGATCTTCCAGAACTCGTTGGCTTCGGTCATCGCGGTTCCGGTCATTCCGCAAATCTTCTCGTACAGCTTGAAGTAGTTTTGCAGCGTGATCGTGGCCAGTGTCTGAGTTTCTTCCTTGATCTTCACGCCTTCTTTGGCTTCAACCGCCTGGTGCAAACCATCACTCCATTGCCGCCCGTCCATCAAACGACCGGTAAACTCATCCACAATCACGATCTTGCCATCGCGAACCACGTAATTCACATCGCGTTTGTACAGGTAGTGAGCTTTGAGTGAATTGTCGATCAAGTGCGGCCAGTCCATATTGCCGGCCGTATAAAAACTCTCTACGCCCGCCAGCTTTTCCGCTTCTCGAACTCCTTCGTCAGTCAAATTGACCGTGTGATCCTTTTCGCTGACCGTAAAATGTTTTTCTCTCTTCAGCGCCCGGGCAATTCGATCCGCATCGGCGTATCTACGAGCATCCGTGTTGGCTGGTCCCGAAATAATCAACGGAGTTCGCGCTTCATCGATCAAAATATTGTCGACTTCGTCAATGATGGCGAAGGCAAGTGGCCCTTGAGACTGCTGCATCCGCGAAGGAAATTTGCTGTCGCCCCGCGCAGCCGGACGCATGTTATCGCGCAAGTAGTCAAAGCCGAATTCGTTATTGGTTCCGTAGGTGATATCGCAGGAATACGATTTCTGTCGTTCGGCAACCGGCATGTTGCTTTGTATCGCACCAACCGTCAGCCCCAAACCCATATAGAGAGGACCCATCCACTCCATATCGCGGCGAGCCAGATAGTCGTTCACGGTAATCACATGACAACCTCGACCCGCCAGCGCATTCAAATATGCCGGCAGAGTTGCCACCAGAGTTTTACCTTCACCCGTGACCATTTCCGCGACGCTACCGTTGTGCAAAACCATCCCGCCGATCATTTGCACGTCGTAGTGCCGCATCCCCAGAAATCGCTTGCCCGCTTCCCGCACAGTAGCGAAAGCTTCGACCATGATGTCGTCAAGCGTCTCACCGTTTTCCAGACGCTCACGAAATTTGCGAGTCTGATCAGCCAGCTCTTCCAGGGAAAGATTCTCCAAACGAGATTCCCAATCGTTGATCGCATCTACTCGGCCACTCATTCGCTTGACCATCCGGGCATTCGACGATCCAAAGACCGAAGTGATCGTGCGTTCAAAGCCGCGCAGGATTCCACTAAAGAACCCACTCAGCAATTCCCAAATTCTTTCCAGTGCTTCCATCGGAGATTTCGTTCTATTCGCGACTAACTGCGATTTGCTCGTTTTCGGATTGTGCCCAAACTTTCGGAACCAGTGATCCGGGCCGTATTAGAGTCAGTTCAGCGCTACCTGTGACCTTGCTAACGAGATTTTTCGTAAACTGGTTGCTCACAAAAGCTTATAATTGCCACCGCTGGCGGTCAACGGAGATCGACTAGGGTCCGTACACCCGCTATTTTAACCGGTCTGTCTTAATGATGCGAAGAGGAAATTTCGCCACACCGCTTAGTTCTACCAACCTGAGTTGCCGAAAGGTGCCGTTTAAGCTCGTTCAGCCCCCCATGACGGGAGTCCAGTGGCTTGGTGCAATGACAATAAGCGGAGCAACCAGGTGCATCGACCTGATTTTCAATCGCCCGACACACAACCCTAAACTGACAAATTTTCCAGCTAATTTCGCCATCTCGACGTCGTAAACCGTGAAAAAGAAAACGCCCCACACCACAGATATCACCGGCAAGATGATCTTGCTGGGCACCGGAACGTCGGTCGGTGTCCCCGCTCTGGGCTGCCGCTGTGCTGTCTGCACCGGTGGCGACCCGCTAAATCGGCGAACCCGCTGCTCGGCCATTCTGGGCTTACCGCAGGGCAACTTGCTGATAGACACTGCGCCGGATTTTCACCAGCAAATGGTACGAGAAAAACTGGGCATCGTGCACTCGGTTCTCTACACCCACGAACACGCTGACCACATTTTTGGCATGGACGACCTGCGGTTGTTTCAATTTTTCCTGGGCAAGCCCGTTCCGGTGTTCTGCAACTCCCAAGTCAACGACACCATCAGGCGAGTCTTCGATTATGCGTTTTCTGACAAGGAACAAACGCACATCGGCGCTCGACCAGCAATCGATATTACCCTGATCGATAATGAACCGTTCAGCGTGCTGGGCAACCAGATCACACCAATTCAACTTGGCCACGGTCCACAATTCGATGTGTTGGGATTCCGTATCGGCGATATTGCGTATTGCACTGATTGCAAATCCATACCGGACGAAAGCAAGGAACGTTTACAGAATCTCGACATATTGATCATCAGCGCACTGCGCTATGATCCGCATCCCACACACAAAAACATCGATGAAGCCATTGAGACGGCTCGCGAATTGGGCGCCAAACGCACCATCTTAACTCACATGTCCTGTCGCATCGACTATCAAACGATCTCCAAAGAATTGCCGCCAGGTGTCGAAGCCGGTTATGACGGCATGCAGTTTGACTTGAGGCTCTAAGCGGCAAACCGCGGACGAGGAACGATTCCGGGCAGAGCAACCTGAGTTTTTACTAAAGCTGAAACGCTTGAGTGCAAAAAAAAGAGCCGCCCATTCGAGCAGCTCTGGAGAATTTCAAGTTGTCAAAAGTCGTTAGCGCCTTTGAGCCAGCTTGTCTTTTAAAGCCTTTACATAATCTGAAGTGATCGAAAGCACTTCCTCCATGTAATAGTCCCTCACGATGTCGCCCGAGTTCATTTGCTCGTCGATCAGATCCTTGTTGGCTTTTTCGTTATCGAATTCCTTGGTGCGAGCATTAAATTTCTCGCGGTTCAAGGATATCTTCTTTGCTTCTTTTTGCTCGATGTATTTTTCGATTTGCGAAGCGACACGCTGGAAGTCCTCAGACTCGGCCACACGCTCAACAGACTTGGCTTTCAACGCCTCAATGACGGGCGAAGAAATCTGACCAACCACGTTGTAAGAAGCCTTGGCAATCTGGTGGAAATCAACCGGATAGTCCAAATCGCCTTCGCCAACATCTAAATGATCTGTAAGCGACGGCAGCGTCAAATCAGACAACACACCACGAACTTGGGTACTGTCGCCGTTAGGGCGGTAGAACTGCTGAATCGTCAACTTCAATGCACCCAGTGAATTATCGTCAGCCGGCAAGCCCAGCAGTTCTTCACCCAGATTCACCAGAGTTTGAACTGTTCCCTTACCATGAGTTGCGGTATCACCCACAACCAGGCCTCGTTCATAATCTTGAACTGCACCAGCCAGAATTTCGCTGGCACTGGCACTGAACTTACTGGTCACAACCACCAACGGACCATTCCAGGCCACGCCACGCGCCGAGTCATTCAAGACTTCTTGATTACCCAGGAAATCACGGACTTGAACTACAGGTCCGCGGTCGATGAACAAACCTGTACAGTCGATTGCTTCCCGCAAACTTCCGCCACCATTGCGACGCAAGTCAACCACAACCGCGTCGACTCCGGTAGTCGAGAAATCATCCAGAATATTTCGCATGTCCCGAGTCGTACTGCGGCCAACTGATCCGCCGCGACCACTCATGTCGGTATAAAAACTTGGCAAATCAATCACACCGATTTGATACTTCGAGCCATCATCCTTCAGACCGGCTTCGAACACGGTGCCTTGAGCAGCACTGTCTTTCAATTCAATTCGTTCACGAGTAATCGTGATTGTTTTGATTTCGTTGCTGCCTGGCGAGAGAATTGCCAGTTTGACAATCGTACCCGCTTTTCCGCGAATCATGTCGACAACGTCATCAAGTTTCATGTCGGTAATATCGACCATTTCGCCAGTCACTTGACCGACGGCCACAATCTTGTCTTCAACCGCCAGATCACTTTGTTTATCAGCAGCACCATCGGGAACAATTCGGCGAATCACTGTCAAACCATCATCGGTTGACTGCAGTGTCGCTCCGATTCCTTCCAGTTCCAGGTTCATGTTGATCATGAAACTCTCGTAAGTCGCTTCGGACATATACGAGGTATGTGGATCAAAACTGGTCGTGATCGAGGAGATGTAAATCTCGGCAACGTCTTCGTTTCCGTAGTTCTTCAACCGGTTGTAGTACGACTGATATCGTTTTCGAACTCGTTCAACCGGATCTTTGCCAGTGGTTTTTTCGTCGTTTTCATACAGCAAGATGTTGTATTTGATTCGCTTGCGCCAGCGAGAACGCATTTCATCAATACTGGTTGCGAAGGTAATTTCATCTCGATCAGTGACCAGGTCTTCATCAAGAGTAAAGTCGAGATCCGATTCCAGAATCTCGTTCGCCAGATTGACTCGCTGTCCAACTCTTTCCATGAACCGCTCAAATACCTGGAAGGCGATTGTGAATCGACCGTCACGCAGGTTTTCGTCAATCTCGTCTGCCACCATTGAAAACTCGTCAACATCCGATTGCATGAAGTACATCTTCATCGGATCAAGACCCTTGAGATACAATTCCATCGCTCGGGTCGCGATTTCGTCATTGATTTGACGGTTCGACAAATGCCGCTGCATGAACTTGTAAATCATGCGACTGGCCGTTCGCAACTCTCGCGACGGTTTGCCAAAATCATCGTTGGCAGCCATCGAACAGGTTGGCACCGCCATCACGATAGCGATCGCAATGCAGAAAAACCCAAGGAAACATTTAACGGGCAAGGACTGGCTTTTATGCATGAGAGTACCTTTTTTATTTGAACGACGAATGGAGAGCCAATTTGGTACCCGCGCAAAACCGGAAAAGTTTTCCCAGATAACCAGCATTGACTGGTAGAATGTTAAATGAGTCATCCGGTCGCGGCAAGGTGAATACACTCGCAAAAAACCGTGATTTCTCAGCTCCTGATTAATTCGGCATAAATTCCTGCCAAGTGGAAATTTGCATCTTCCATCAGGCAAATTCGAACTGTGGAACCAGTGAATAGTCGCTTTAACAGCCAACTTCTTTCATTTTTTGAATCAAGAACCGCAAACTGGCGCAACTTTGGCCTGGGCTCTAATAACAAAAATCCGGGGACTGCGGACGAATTGGACTGTGAACATGTCCTTGAATCAATGAATTTATCCAATCAAGATAGTATTCGTATCATTTGATACTTTTGATCGACAGTTGAAGAGAATATCGCGTGGGAACATTCTTGATGATGACGACCGGTGCCAAATCTGGCACTCGGTACCAACTAGTCAGTGCTGACGAGAATCTGCTGGGGCGCGATTGGCAATGCCGAGTTGTATTGAACGACCCGCAGTGCTCGCGAGTACACGCTTCAATTTTCAGCAACGAAGATGGCTGGTGGTTGGAAGATCGTGACAGCAGCAACGGCACGTTCGTCAACGGACAACGAGTCAAAGAAGCTCAGTTGATGGACGGTACCGAAGTCCGTATTGGAGCTTGCAAATTTACATTTGTTGACAACCCGGATGATCCATCTGTGCTGGATGAGCCGGATGCTGTTGATAGTTCTCAAACGGTAATTCTGGACGAGGCATTTGATGCCAGTGAAACCGGACAATACACGCTGGAGTTTCTCAAGAACCATAACTGGGGTGAGGACTTCTTCTTCCTGTTCCAACTCAGTGTGAAACTTCTCTCTGTCGACAATCCGGATGAAGTCGTCCAAATCTGTGTTCGCCGACTGTTCGATCGAACTCAGGCATCCGTCTCCGGATTCATGTGGCTGACCGACCATGGCCAACTGACCCCCAAGTTCGTCTATCCGGAAAAACGCTCGAAGGATCTGGAACTGAACGAACGATTGACCAAACGAGTGATCAATCAGAAACATGCAATTCGAATCGAGCACTCGTCATCTGTGGATGGCAAAGGATATGCCGATTCGATTTGTTCACCACTGATTATCGATGATGAAGTGGTCGGTGCGTTGCACCTCTACAGCCAGGCCAACGTTTTTAGAGACGAGCAGTTTCAACTGGCCAAGTCCGTATCGAATATCATGTCACGCTCGCTGGACCGAGCCAACCGTCAGGCAAGTCTGCAAGCTGACCATGATCGTCTGGCCGCAGCGTCAGGCGACTCCAGCGAATTGATCGGCGACAGTGAACCGATGCTCAATCTTAAGAGCAAAATTAAACGCATCGCCAAAGCCACGGGATGCGTTCTGGTGCGTGGTGAGAGTGGTGCCGGTAAAGAACTTGTCGCTCGAGCACTGCATCGCGCCAGCCCTCGATCCAATCGTCCAATGCTCAGCGTCAACTGCGCCGCAATCCCGCGCGATCTGATGGAAAGTCAGTTGTTCGGCCACAAAAAAGGCTCGTTCACCAGCGCGGATAGCGATCATATCGGCTGGTTTCAACAAGCCGACACTGGAACATTGTTCCTGGATGAGATTGGTGAATTGACACTGGAAGGCCAGGCTAAACTCCTTCGTATCCTGGAAGGCCATCCCTTCCTGCCAGTCGGCGGGACCGAAGAAGTGACTGTGGATGTTCGAGTGATCTGTGCAACCAATCGTGACTTGCGAGAATTCGTCAATGACAAGAAATTTCGCGAGGACCTTTTTTATCGACTGACCGTCTTCGAATTGAGTATCCCGCCGCTCCGCGACCGCGGCAGCGATATCCAACTGCTGATCGACTTTTTTCTGGATCACTTTACCCAGAATCATGGACGCCCCGGATTGGAATTGTCCAAGTCCGCCAACGAAAAACTGCTCTCGTTCCAGTGGCCCGGCAACGTCAGGCAACTTCGCAACGTCATCGACAGTGCGATCGTGATGGCAGAAGGTGAACAAATCGAAATCGAGGATCTGGGAATCCGTGATGTGTCCGGCGACGAACTTGAGTCTCTCAAAATTGACTACTGGGAACGTAAACTCATCAAACAGGCATTGAAACGAACTTCAGATAATGTTCCCAAAGCGGCTGCCCTGCTGGGTATCAGCCGAGCCACTCTGTATCGAAAAATTGACGAATACTCGATTGAAAGAAAGTAAACCAATCTAACTCCGTCAGTCACTATGAAATTTAAATTTTCCTGCACCAATTGCCATGCCAAGCTTCGTGTTGAAACGAAACATGTGGGAAAACAAATCAAGTGTCCCAAATGCCAGTCGGCACAATCTGTTCCACCACCCGACACCAATCCACCACCCAACACTCCGGTAACTCCGCCCGCGACAACATCGACAACGCCACCGGCCAGCGCGATTGCAACTCCAGTACCGGCTACACCAGCGGCGCCCCTGGCGATGGCAACGCCCGTTGATCGCGAACAACTTCGAAATCAAATCATGGCGGAGCTGAGTCACTTTGCGCCCAGTCAAGTGAAGCATTCGGAATACCATGCGAGTATCTTTCTGGTCTACCTGACCATCTTCGGCTTCCCCTTGCTGGGACTGGCATTGATCATGTTGTCCTGTCTGGGGTCGTTCGTGTTTACTCCCCTGGGCTGCTTTGCGCCGGTTCTGATTTTGCTGCTGGCGGCCGTCGGGCTCTCGCTTCTCAAACCATTGTTTTCCCGGCACGTTGAAAAAGAAGCCGAAATGTCCCTGCGGCGGGACCAGGAACCTTATCTGTTTGCCTTCGTAGACCGCATCGCCGATATCCTGCAAGCGCCTCGACCGACTTCGATTATGGTCCGCCAGGATGTATCCGCGATGGCCAGCTACGGTGGAAGTCTGCTCTCACCCAAAAAAGATGAATTCAAACTGATTCTCGGTTTGTCGATGGTCGCCGGCTTCAACGTTTCGCAATTGGCGGGTGTCATCGCACACGAACTGGGCCACTTTACGCAAACGGCTGGCGGTAAATCCCGAATCACCGCGTACACAATTCAAAACTGGTTTGAACAAGCCATCTACGAAGAAGATTATTCAGAATTTCAACACGAGGAACAAACGTCTGGAATCCAGTCACTGGTCAGGCTGGTGCTGCTGGCTCCTCGCTACATCCTTTGGTGTGTAAGCATGGTGATCAATCTTTCCAGCAGCCGATTGTCGCATGCCATGGAATACGATGCCGATCGATATGAAAACCAGATTTCGGGCAGTCAGGGTTTTGAAAATAATTTTCGCCGCCTGCTGCACCTGGGCGCGGCACTTCAACTGGCCCAAGGCAACTTCAGCGATTTCATGAGAGAAAAGAGGCTCGGTGACAACCTGCCAAAACTGGTCGCGCGAAATGCGGAACTGCTGACCAATGAACAAAAGCAGGAAGCGTTTACCGAGCATGAAAAAAACAATGGCGGTCCGTTTTCATCTCACCCAACCTTTTTCGATCGAGTCGAACGAGTCAAAACGGAACCCTGGCCGGGCGTACTGCACATGGCCTGCCCCGCGGCTGTCATTTTTGAAGACTTCGACGGCCTTTGTAAACGAGTCACTTTCGATTTCTACAAAGCAATCTTTGGTACTCGTTTTCGACCGCAGGATATGGAATGCATGGACGAACTTATCCAGTCCAAAGATCAGGAAGCCGCCGACATCGATGCGATCAAGGATCGACTCAATGGTGTTTTTCATGTCGTACGACCATTCAAACTCAAAAGCCTGCTGGCGAATGCGGAATATTCGGACCAGAAAAGTTGCCGCGAGGCTTCGATCAAGTCGCGAAA
>CAZOXC010000070.1:0-9333 GCA_964583205.1 uncultured Pirellulaceae bacterium
CATTTCAAGGATACAACTGGCTAAAAAAAAAGGCTCGCGCGAGCGCGAAGCATGGTATGACATGGCATCCAGATTTGAAATAAAGACATGCTCACGCAAGCGTGAGACATGGCGTCTGCACTACTTTCGTGTGTATTTAACTTCCATCATTTTGTGCAACGTTCCTTCACCCATGTCGATGTGCATTTCAAAATTCTTTTGATCGTCGTCTACATAAGTGGTCATAACTTTTCCCTTCATCGGGTTGCCCATGCCATCCAATCCGTCCATTTCATACGTGATCGTCTTGGATTCTTCATCGTATTTGCCAATCATCGGGATCGCATTCGGCGAGTCCGAGCTGTACCAGGTTCCGACGTAGTGCCCCTTTTCGGAGTCGAAGCCAAACACGCCATGACCGCCAAATTTTTGCCCGAACGCTTCGTAGCTAAAATGACTGACCAGCCAATGTTCACCAACCATTGTGCATGTTTCCACGCCCTCTGATTCGGTCGGCTCGTCACCGCCGCCAGGCAACCAGAACTTGATCGCCGCATCCCATTTGCCAACTTCATGTTTAAGGACAGCCATTTCCGCTGGCACCTCAGCTGGTTCTTGTGCCTCGACCGTTGATACCAAAGTGGTTGACAACAATCCGGTCAACAGGATCAGGGCGAACATGCATTTTGTTATTTGACGATTCATGATTTGTTCCTCTACTATTAGTTTGTGCATAACAATCCGTGGATTCGGTGGCTTACTTTAAGCACCACCTTCACTTACATGAAGATTGTAGATAGTTGGACCAGTCAATACGAGCAAATAAGGTCACGATTCCTGGTAAACATGGTTGCAAAAACCAGTTTTGAAGACCCTCTAATTGTTCCAGCGGAAAATTTTCATTGCGACCAAAAACGAAATAATCCCCCAAAGAGACATCGTGATGATCTCGGGAATCAACTGACCAAACGTGGCACCTTCCAGAATCACTGCGCGCAGCGAATCGATCACAGGCGTCAACGGAAGCAACTTGATATAGGGATGCAGAAAGTCGGGAAAGTTCTCGTAGGAAAAGAAGATACCGCAGAGAGTCCACATCGGCAGCATCACCAGATTGAGCAGCCCCGAGGCACCTTCAAGCGTCCTGGCTCGCGAGGCCACCAGCAGCCCAATCCCCGAAAATTGCAAGGATCCCAGGACGATCAAAAAGCAAACAACCAACAGGCTGCCGTAAATTTTGACGCCAAAAAACATCCAGGCAAACAACAGCAAAAACAACACTTCAGGGATCGTGAAGATCATCCTGCTAAGCATCAAGGAACTCAGAAAGTGAGTTCGTTTCATCGGCGTGGCCAGAAACAGCTTCAGGAGTTTGCGAATTCGCAAATCAACAATCGCAAAGCCCACGCCAAACAGACCGCCACCCATTAAACCCATGCCAAGCAAACCGGGCACCAGAAAATCGATATAGCGACTGCCGGGCTCGTCGTTGGCCTGCTCGACAGTCGCCAGCGGATTGGTGCGTCCCGCGGCGACTTGCAAGGCATCGTCGACGGCGCTTTTGGCGGCCAGGCTGCCGGGCCGTGTCGGATCGTAGCGATAAGCGATTTGCTCGCCACTATGAACCACAACCAGAGGCGTTTTTCCAGCGCGGAGCTTGGCCTGACACTCGGCGGCCGACAGCGTTTGAAAGTCAAAGATAATTTCGGACTTGTCAGTGGATTCCAGAACCGAAGTCACTTTGCTGGCGTGCTCGTTGTCTTCAATCAATAAACTGAAGGACTCCACAGGCTGGCTGCGAAACGCGATACCCAGCGCCACGACCATCAAGATCGGAAACACGTAAACCCAAAAAACGGCCTCGGGCTGACGCACGAATTCCAGAAACCGAGCCTTAACCAATTCGAACATTGGATGCGGAGCGCGGTAGCCCGATTCGGTTGGTGATTGATCGTTCATGGTGAATCCCCATCCCTGGCAGAGCCCGTTCGTTGATTTGCAGCATCCTTGTTTGGAACTTCGCTATCCACCGAGAGATCGTCCAGAACTTCGTCGCTCAAATGTCGCCCGGTCAATGAAATGAATACATCTTCCAGAGAAACTGATCGAGTGCTCAAGCCTGTCAATCCGACTTGCCTGTCTGCCACCAATGAAACGATGTGCGGCAACGTCTCGTGGGGATGTTGTACCGAAAGCGAATAGCCATCCTTGTCGTTGTCAACCTGACGAACTCCGGGCAGGTTTTCCAGGTCCGACCGAGAGACAGCCCCTTGTTCGTCAATAAACTTGACCTCGATCACATGTTCGGCGCCCAAGCTGGAAATCAACTCGCGAGGACTGCCTTGAGTAATAATTTTTCCCTGGTCCACTATCGCGACCTGGTCACAAAGTCGTTCGGCTTCTTCCATGTAGTGAGTGGTCAACATGATCGTGCGACCATCTTCTTTGAAACGATTGATGATCTCCCAGAGTTGGCGGCGGTTGGTGGGATCAAGTCCCGTGGTCGGTTCGTCCAGAAACAGCAGTTGCGGACTGCCTACGATTGCACAGGCCACTGCCAGCCTTTGCTTTTGTCCGCCCGATAGTTTCTTGACCCAGGCTTTGGTCTTTTCCTGCAAGCCGACCAGTTCAATCGCTCGAGACGGCGCGAGCCCGTCTTTGTAGAAACTGCGGAACATGCTGACGACTTCGCCCACCGAGAGCTTGTCGCTCATCTGGGTTTCCTGCAACGAGACTCCGATTTGCTCGCGAATTTTCTGACCATCACTGGCCCACTTCAGACCCAGCACAGAAACTTCACCGGCGGTTGGCGGCATCAAGCCTTCCAGAATTTCGATCGTCGTGGTTTTCCCGGCACCATTGGGCCCCAGTACGCCAAAGCACTCGCCGCGGGGAACTTGCAAGTCAATTCCGCGCACTGCTTCCACCGGTGGCTTGCCCGGGTACGTCTTTTTTAATCCGCTGACTTCAATTGCATATTGCATGACCTGATTGTCTCAACTCGCCCGCATTCGACTAGGCGGTTATGCATAAGTTCGTGGAAAAAACTGATTGTCGCAGAATGGTTGTACCGAGTGTCCAGGTCCAGCTCGATCTGATCCAGCCGTCCGCTCTTTGCACTCATTGAGCAATTCTTAAGAATCCGCAAAATCTTAATTGACAAATGTAAACCATCTGGCTAAATTGACGATTGTCAATCATTTTCAAAGGAATCGCTGTGACTATTCGTCTACCAGACGCCGAGCTGGAGCTGCTCAAGATTATTTGGCAGTTGGGCGGCCGGGCGACTGCCAAAGAGATCCGGCAGAAGCTTAAACCGGCCAAGGATCATGCCACCGTCACGACCCTGCTGCGTCGACTGGAATCAAGGGAATTTGTGAAACGCGAAAAAAGCAGCGAAGGTCGCGAGTTCATTTACGAAGCAACTGCAAAGCCCGAGAAGACTCAGCGAGCCCTCGTCAAAAATCTGCTGCAACGGGCCTTTGACGGTAGTGGAATCGAAATGGTGAATGCACTGTTTCAATCCAAGCCACCTTCGGAGAGCGACATCGAAGATTTGGAAGCTCTGGTCGAGCAACTGAAGAAAGACAAGCGGAAGAAAAAGGGGACAAAATGAATCAGCTAATCACTCAACTCAACAACATTGCAGATACATGGTCACATTTTGTCTGGAGTTCCAGTTGGCAATCAGCTTTGCTGGTCGTCGTGTTGTTGCTGGTCGTCTTGCTGGGCAGAAAGATTTCCGCGCCAGTCCGTTACGGAATTTTACTGGTGGCACTTGTCAAATTCGCAGTTCCACCTTTTATGCATGTTCCCAGTGGCGTTTTTTCGACGGTCTCGGTTACCCAGCCGACGATTGAAGTCATCGAAACCAACGAATCTAATCTCAAGACCGACCAACCGCTATTCAATGATCGTCCAACAATTCAGGAACCGATTCCCGAGTATTCAAGTGCTGCAAACGCAGTTCCCGGTTCAGTGCGAACTCCAGACGCTGTGATCGTCGAGAGTTCTGCCGCCTTGGCAAGTCCGCCACGGATGGAAGCTGCCGCACCATCCCCGACACTGCTTGCCGCTGACTCTCAGGAAGCCGAAGCGCCTGGCGTAGTTGTTTCATCACTTGGCTGGTTGATGTTGATTCATCTGGCTGGCTCGCTGCTCCTGCTGATCGTGTTGCTGGTCAAGCTGCACAAGCTTAGTCGGCTCAAGCATCGCGCCGACGAACTTGATTGCCAATCGGTACGGAAGATATTTGCAGAGACTTGCCGGCAACTGAATTTACGCAGCGAACCACGATTACTGGTGTCCAGCGAGATCGATTCGCCGATTTCATTTGGTTGCTGGCAGCCGGTGGTGATGTTACCTCAAGGTATGCAGCATCAAACGGAACATTGCTCGATTGTGTTTGCACATGAACTGGCGCATCTCAAGCGATTGGATCCCTGGTTTAACGGTCTGCAAAACCTTTTGTTTGCCTGCTGGTGGTTCAATCCATTGCTGTGGGTTCTCAACTGGCAAATTCGTAAGTTGCGTGAAGACTGCTGTGATGATTTAGTGCTGGCCAATCAATTCTTCAGCGGTGAAGACTATAGTCGCTCGTTGATCGAGATTGCCAGATTTTCTCATCAGCAACGGAGCCTCACAATACAAACTGCCTTCAGCATGGCCGAACATCCTTTGAAGGATCGTATTCGGCGGATCATGAACCCGGCGACCAGACGAGCTCGCCGCATCTCCTGGCTGGGTGCCATGTTGATGCTGGTTTTGGGTGTCGTCTGCCTACCCGGAATCCGCAACGTAATCGCCAGCCCCGATTCACCGGACGACACCGGCCTGGTCGACAATTCAAGCTCGCCACTGTCCGATCGGGAAATCCAGGAAGGCGAAAACCAGCAACAGGAAACAGACGAGCAGGAAGGCGAAGCAGGCGGCACCAGCTTCCGCTTTAAAGTCGTCGACAAAGACCTTAACCCAATCGTCGGCGCGAACATTTACTGCAGCATCGTAGGTGATCGAGAGGCTTCACGGCCGAGTATTGAAAAAGAGAATTTCACAACGGACGAAGACGGCATCGCAGTGATCGAATTGTTCGAGGGCGCCAACAGCCTTCGCACCTGGACTTCCAAAGATTCGATGGTCACGATGTTTACCAACTGGGAAGATTTCAAATTCGACCCGGTTCCAGAATTGTTCACACTGAAAATGCAGAAAGCCACATCAGTCGGCGGCCGGATAGTCGATAGTCAAGGCAATCCGGTTGAAGATGTCCGAGTCGAAGTGATGCGTTCCGAAGGCGGCGACAAACTTGATGAAACCGGTCGCGCCAAACTGGGAACCTGGTTGTCCGAAGGTGACAGTGCTGTGCGAACCGATGAAAACGGCAAATGGAAAATCACCAACGTTCCCTCAGGCCAGGTTGATTTGAGGTTCAAGTTGACTCACCCCGACTATCTGGCGGATATCTCCTGGCAATCGATGGCACATTTTGCCTCGAACCTGGAGCAACTACGGGATGAATCAGCCAGCTTCACCGTTTCCCAAGGGTTCAGCATTTCCGGAAGAATATTCGATCCCGCAGGCGAACCGGTACACGATGCGTTGATCGTGTGGGGTGATCAACCTTACTGGGAAGGCGGCAGCCAGGAGACTCGTTCCGACGAAGAGGGAGTATTCAAAACTCAGGCGCTGGAGCCCGGCGAACATCGGCTGACCGTCGTCGCCAAAAACTGGATGCCACAATCTCGAATGGTTCGTATCGGTGCAGACACCAACGAAAAGCAGAATTTCGATTTGCAACCAGGCAAAACACTCCATTTAAAATTCGTTGACGAAGCAGGGAACGCTTTGCCGAATACCTATGTCAACATCGAGCAATGGCGTGGGGCCAGCGCGCTTTACAACACTCGCCATCCCAACATTTTGGAATCCTATATTCCTAATAGCTCCAACAAGGAAGGTGAATACGTCTGGGATTGGGCACCTGATGACGAAATTGACTTGGTCGTCTTAAACCGGGAGATCAAAGCCACCATCAATCGCCAGATCACTGCCAGTGACGAAGTTCAAGTGATCGTGATCAAGCGACCGTTTCAGTTCATGGGTTCGGTTGTAGACGCCCGTTCCGGTGAAGCCATCAAAGAGTACACGATTACACCGATTACGTATTCGTCGAAAGCAGCAGCGGCTCGAGGAATTGCTCAGTCACATTATAAAAAGAAGTTCGCGAATTCTGAATTCGTCTATGACAATGTTTTTCCCGGTACCGATCGTGAGCAAGTCGCATTCCGAGTTGAAGCGGTTGGTTTCAAGGGGCATACCAGCGAACGCTACAGTTACGACAGCCCATCCAACCCCGTGGAGATTCGCCTGACTCCGGCAACTGTCACTCAAGCCAGTGTTGTCGACCAGCAAGGCGATCCCGTCGAGGGAGCCCGCTCCTGGCTGGTACTGCCAAATGACAGTTTGATGATCAATAAATATTCGGACTACTTTGAGGAAATGAGTGGAACACCGAATACGACCGACACCGATGGAATGGTCAAGTTTTCAACTCCGGAATCGCGCTTCGCCGTGGTCACCATGTCCAACGATGGCTACGCAGAAAAGTATTGCCAACCGGGTGAGAAAGTTGGGCAGTTGATTTTGCAACCCTGGGCTTCAATGGAAGGCCAGTTGCTTCAAGATGGTGAACCGGTAGCCGATGCAAATGTTATGGTGAATCCCATTCGCAACCTGGGCGGCGACAATCCGCATGTCCAGGACAATTTCCAAACGAAAACTGACAGCAATGGACGTTTTTACTTTAAGAAACTGCCTCCCGTAGCAGTTACTGTGAGCAGTATTCTGACTGCCTGGCGCGACTATCCAATCACTTCCAATCCGATTGTTTCCATGAACCTGAAACCCGGCGAGAACCACAAGGTTAACCTGGGTGCAGAAGGTTTGAAGGTGATTGGGCAAGCCAAAGTTAAGGGCCAGGGTTCGGAACTCATTGAATACCGCTACGGCATCAACAACCTGGTTTCGATGAAGCCCGCGATTCCATTACCAGATCATGTTAACAACCGATTCAGATATGAAGCTGGTGAGCAAGCTCAATTCGAAAAACGCCTGTGGGGCGAAGAAGGCTCGAGCGGTCGCCAGTCTCACTTTGTCAAACTGAATGACGACGGAACATTCCTGATCAATGGCGTTGAGCCAGGTTCTTACCGCTTCCTGATCAAACTCTATGAACCACCCGAAGGATGCCTGGTCGATCCGGTAGGTTACGCGTTCCTGGAATTTTCCACCGAGGACTACCAGTCCACAGATGGCTCGATTGACCTGGGAGAACTGGAAGTCAAAATCCGGCCGATTCAAAAAGCTGGCGAGGTACTGAGCAACTTCAGCTATCGTGAACTCGATGGAACCAAACGATACCTGTCGGAACATCGTGGCAAATATGTGTTGCTCGATTTCTGGGCCAGTTGGTGTACGCCCTGCATTGCATCGATTCCGGATATCAAGTCGCTGAATGAGAAACTGAAAGGCTCGGAAGAAGCGACGCTGCTGAGTATTTCACTTGATAAAGATGCAGAACTGGTCAAAGAACTGGTCAAAAAAGAATCAATCGATTGGCCACAGGGAATCGTGGGCGACATTCAGTCCAGCAGCGCCGGCAGTGCACTTGGTGTCAGTTCGGTGCCACTTTATGTCTTGTTGGATCCCGACGGAAAAATCGTGACTCGCACCAGTAGTTTTCTGGAAGCCAGCAACAGTCTGCAGAAAGTGCTGAACCCTGACGACCAGTAGTTCGTAATAATTAGGGCACCTCGAACCAGCTTTTGCCTTGGGAGCAGTCGAGTTTGGGAGGGGAATTCTTCAATGTTCCCCGCCAGTTGCCAGCGAAAGCCGCCAGCATTCATTTTTCGAGTGTTCCCTTATGGGCAAAATCGCCTAGGATTGGTATCTCATGGCACAGGATTCTGGTCAGCCAGCCGTCACCGTCGCCAAGGCATTTGACGGCTGGTGTACTGAAATCCGATGAAATGCCCGGTGAATGGCGAGTTTTCGCTGCGGCAGAGGCCAAATGGGAACTTTTCCGAACATGGCAACGTCAATCAGAATGAACGAAATCGGATCCAGTGCGGTTTCTGATCAACAGGTGATCGATCAAACACTGGGTGGCGAGACCGAAGCTTTTGGGCACTTGGTACGCAAGTATCAACAGCGGCTGTACAACAGTCTGGTGCATATGTTGCGTGACGAGGCGGAAGCCGAAGACGCAACACAGGAAGCATTCGTGCTGGCTCTGACTAAACTGGATTCGTTCAAAGGACAAAGTGCTTTCTTTACCTGGTTGTATCGAATTGGCTTTAACGCCGCGATCAGCCGGATGCGAAAGAAGCGACCTTCCTTGTCTATCCAACAGGACCTCTCCGAAACTGCCGGCATGATACCAGGTGTCGACTCTCGACCGGACCAAAAAATCTGTCGAGAAGAGGATGTCGAGTTGGTGAACAAAGCTCTGGGGTTACTGCCTGAACAACATCGGGCGATCCTGGTACTGCGTGAAATTGACGGATGTAGCTACGAGGAAATTTCAGAAGTTTTGAAGTTACCCATTGGGACCGTGCGCAGCCGGCTCCATCGGGCAAGGTCCCAACTTAAACAGGAAATAGAAATGTTACTCGGCAGGAACTCGTCTGCCGATGGAGTCGGCTAGTCTGACTTGTTGAAATAAAAATACACTTCCCAAAGCAAATACAATGTCCATGCAATGGTCCGAAGATCTGCTGAGTGGCTACCTGGATCAGGAACTCAGCAACGAAATTCGGCAGTTCGTTGAACAACAACTTAAGCGTGACCCCGGCAAACAAGCTCGGTTGAAAGAACTGCAACAAACGCGTTCTGCTTTCGCGGCACTGCCCAAATTCGAATTGCACCAGGACTTGACGGACACTGTTCTGTCTCAGGCACTGGCAGGTTCGACAGATTCGATTACGGCTGATTCCAGTCCGTCGGAAGTTGGCCAGACGATTCCCGCTTCGGAAGTGCCTGGCAGAAATGCCGCCAACGTTGCGACCAAGGTGCAGTTGAGCAAGCCAACTAAAAGCCGATATTCCACTGGAGCCTGGTTGGGAATCGCCGGTGGCCTGGCGGCCATGGCGGCTGCGGTATTAGTGGCCTTGTTCCTGGTTATTCCAAACATTCAAGGTATCTCAACGGCTTTGACGTCCGAAAACAGTATCGCCAGTTCTCTTGCTGAACCATCCAATGATTCACTGGCGGAATCCGAAAGCGCTGATTCGGAAGAAGTCAACTCAGCCGAGATTGCGACTGGTGACATGCCCGGCGATGCTGTTTCTTTAGATG
>CAZOXC010000071.1:0-9320 GCA_964583205.1 uncultured Pirellulaceae bacterium
GCTCTCAACGTAACCAAAGAGTGTTATCAACGGTATCACGATTACAATCCGCGGTTGCCAGAGACTCTGCGCGCTGCGCAAGATGTCGGAAATTGCTACATGCGGCTGGGTGAAATCAAAGACGCGATCCGGTGGTATCGTCAATTTCTCCCGAAATACGAAACGACCTTCGGTGAAATCGGAGATACATTTGTTCACCGAAGAGCCCTGGCTGAGGCACTGAAATCAGATGGGCAATTCCAGAGCGCTTACGAATTACATAAACACACCTACGATCAAATCGTCGATCTGGATCGTAGCAGCTCCTACTACGCACGAGCACTCTATTTTCATGCTTCCTATGGCGACATTCTTCTCTATTTAGGAAAGGAAGCTGAAGGGATTCGGATTCTCGAAGAGAACTTGCAAAGGCAAAAAGAGACGTACGGATTGTTTTCGGTAAGTGCCTTTTACTCGGTCCAAAGCCTTGCGTATGGTTACCGGATTCAGGGTAGATTTGAAGACTCGATCAAACTACTGGAACCTTGCGTTCAGCAAATGCGTTTGCGATTGGGTGAGAAACACCGGCTCGTTCTTAAAGGAACACAAATTCTGGCTCGTAGCTATTCAGGGCGAGGCGATCACGAAAAAGCGTTAGAACTTCTCACTGCAACTCTCGCAGAGCAAGAACGTCTATTCGGAAATTTGCACCCCAATTATCTGAATACACTTGGCAGCCTGGGGTTTGTAACCGTTGAAAGTGGCCAACGTGAAGCTGGCCTGAAGACACTTGAATCCTGGTACGAATTGCTGGTTCAAAAAAATGGCGTCGATCATCCACTGTCAAAAACAGCGCGAAAAAAGATTGATAAAGTGATCGGCTAATTCAGGTACGATCGGTTGTCAAGAAACAGCACTTAATACCAGCCGTCGTTGGAGAGTTGCAGACGCAAAAGACCAGCTGCTTGAAAACACTGGCTGCCGACATTTAAGTTTCGTTTTGACGAAAATACTTCTCACTTTCTTCAGCAATGATCGCTCGCACTCGCGAACACGACTGATAGACGCTGGCTTTTTTGATGCCGAGTTCTTCGGCTATGAAGACCGCCTCAATTTGCAACAATTCTCGTTGAACGAAGGCGTTCCAGGTGGTTTCCTGAACTCGCTCGCGAACACGCGCCAGAATCATCGCGGCGGAACTGGTCTTTTCAGTCAATTCCTCGGCAATCCCTTCGATTTCGGCAGGGGTGACTAATTGCTGTGTCAGCTCCGAACCGGAAAGCAATTGAGGAAACGGGTTGTTTTTAGAAACTCGTAGTCGATCCGTCACCGCATTCATCACGACCGTTTTGAGCCAGCCGCGAAACCGATGCCCATTCTGATGTTGATAGTTACTCAGATTGGAAACCAGTTTGACCAGAATATCATGAAAGACGTCGTTCATTTCACTCGGCGGAACACCGGCCCGATGACACCATGTGCGAATAAGCGTCTGATAGCTTTCGTAGAATCGCCGCCAGTCAGATTCCGTAGCATCTTTGCAGCAAAGACGGCTAACAAATTCGATGTCAGTTGAGTAGCTCATGAAGTGAGGAAGTATATGCTGGAATACATGTGCCGTCAAATCTCGCCAGCCTTTCGCGCGGCCAATGATAACGGTCAGGCAGGTAAGGAAAACACGTGCCTAACGATGTTATGCCGGGCTGAGTGGGTTCTCTTTGAAAGATCACCTCGAATCAGCGTTTAAACCATCGCCATCGAATCACTTTGGCGTCGAATCATTGCGGCGTAGTGACCGTTTTTGCGGAGTAGTTGGTCGTGAGTCCCGGACTCGACAATCTCGCCCTCGTCCATCACCAGAATCATATCGGCATGTGTGATTGTGGAAAGGCGATGCGCGATAATGAATGTCGTTCGGTCACGCAGTAACTCGGTCATCGACTGTTGGATCAGTTGTTCACTTTCGGTGTCCAGGTTGCTGGTGGCTTCATCCAGAATCAAAATCTTCGGGTCGGCCAGGAGGGATCGGGCAATCGAAAGTCTTTGTCTTTGCCCGCCCGACAATTTGACACCTCGTTCGCCAATGATACTGTCGTATTGTTCAGGGAGTTCAGCGATAAATTCGTGCGCATTGGCCTGGCGAGCTGCCGCAATCACCTGTTCGAGTGTCGCGTCTCGATTGGCATAGGCAATGTTCTCGAACACGGTGCCGTCAAACAGGAACACTTCCTGCTGCACGATGCCCAATAGATTCCGGTAGGAGTCCAGTTGATAGTCGGTCAAGCAGCGGTTGTTCAGTTTGATTTGGCCGGCCGTCGGATCGTAGAATCGGGAGATCAAGTCGGTGAGTGTTGTTTTGCCAGCGCCGCTCCTGCCAACCAATGCAACGACGGAACCGCCCGGAATATCCAGGTTGAGGTTTCGAATGACATCCTGACCTTCGTTGTAGGCGAATGAAACGTTTTCGAATTTAATGTGTTGCACCGATTCCTGGAACGCAATTGCATCTGGTTTATCGGGTTTGTCTACCGGTGACTCCAGGACTTCGAAGACTCGCTCCATCGCTGCCATCGAGCGCTGAAGTTCGGTCATCGATTCAACGATTTGCCAAACTGGATTCAGCAACATCAGCACGTAAACCTGAAATGCAGTGATGTCACCGATCGTCGCCTGGCCTTGCAGATACCAATAGCCACCGGCCCAGGTAATCACAACGCTGATCAAGGCAATCAGGAAACCCCAGGTACTCCAGACGATAATTTCACGCTTGGCGGCATACATCCGCATACGAGTGATCGCGTGATGACCGATTGTGTATTCCTGATTTTCCCTCGACTGACCGTTGAAAGCTCGCACCGCACGAATGCCCTGGAACGCCTCACCAACTCGACCGTCCACATGGGAAACGTCTTTGCGAATCGCTCGATAGATCGGCCGGACACGGCGAATGGCGATCATGCTCAGCAACATAATCGGTGGAATGACGCCCAGTGCGGTCAGTGCAAGTTTCCAGTTGATGGCAAACAGGATCACCACCGCGATTAAGAGTCGCAGTATGGCGACGCCCGGTGATACGACGGCGGTTTGCAGCAGTCCGGTCGTCTTGTTGATATCGTCGGTCAGTCGAGAAATGATCCCACCGACTTTCATGTCGGACAGTCGATCCAGAGGCAAGTGCAGCAGCCGCTCAAAGAGTGCGCGGCGCAGCGTCAGGATCACTCGAACATTGAGCAGGCGCTGGTACCAACTGCGAAGGATGCCCAGAAACCTGGCCATGATAACGATCAGCAGAAAACTACAGCCAACAATATGAAGCTGGTTGATGCGTGATCCACTTTCGGCATCGCTGAGTAAAATATGGTCGAAAATGTAACGGGCGAACAAGGGTTGAACCAAATCCAGGCAAGCCACCAGAACGGCCAGCACGATCAGAAAAGAAACCAGTCGCCAGTGCGGCCAGAGTCGACCGATGTAGAGTCTCAAGTAGCTTCGTCGTTTTGATTTTCGATCAGACTTGCCCGGCGACTTCCCTGCAGACGGCGATTTGGAAGTTTCTTCCGGCTTCGTGCCGTCCGACTTGTTTTCATCCTTGTCAAACTCGGATTTGAGTTTGCCTTGTTTGAATTTGTCAAGAAACTCGCGGAAGCGGCTTTTTGAATTGTTTCGAGTGTTCATTCTGAGTTGTTTTAGAAGCGAAGAGGGGTGGAGCGAGGAGGAGTCGAGACCGAATCAGTATTGTTGGTGGATGAATGGACTTGGGCAAACGGCTGAAAATGTTTGTTGAAAAAGCACAAAAAAGGCCCGGCGAACGTGTCACCGGGCCCAGCTCGACTGTTGAGAGAGTCGATCGTGATTACTTGTTGTCGTCGCTGACTTCGGCGTCATTCGACTCATCAGGTTCACCACC
This sequence comes from uncultured Pirellulaceae bacterium, assembly GCA_964583205.1. Classification (GTDB taxonomy): domain Bacteria; phylum Planctomycetota; class Planctomycetia; order Pirellulales; family Pirellulaceae; genus CALMEE01. Next base: position 3,887 of record CAZOXC010000071.1, read on the forward strand.
TTCATCATCGCCTTCCGGTTCAGCTTCGAAGTCGCCGGCCGTGACGATGATCAGCTTATCCATATCAATCATCGAGCGTAGCGCTTCGTCGACTTGTTCCTTCGTCAGAGCAGCAATGGCTTTATCCTGAGCTTCAACGAATTCCATGTTACGCCCGTTGGCCAGTTGGCTGCGCAACGTGTTGGCAAGTAGAGAGTCGCTGGCCAGTGAGCCTTTGCGAGTTTCCAGGTAACTGGCTTTGGCTTTTTCCAGCTCATCTCCTTCCACTCCGCTATCCAGCAGGCGTAGAACTTCTTCGGCAACCGCATCGACGACTTGCTCACTGACATCCGGCTTACTCATGGCCAGCATGATCAACATGCCTTGTTCATCCTGGTCATCGACCGAGGCGAGCGAGGCAACAGTGTAGGACAAGCCGTCTTTTTTGCGAACTCGGTCGGCCAATCGTGAAGAGAGTGGTCCGCCGCCGAGGATATAGTTTCCGATCATCAGTGGAGCGTAATCCGGGTCATCATCCCGCATTTTTTTCGCCAGGCCAGCCACATACACGGCACTCTTTTTGTCAGGAGTGTTGATCGTGATCCGTTGTCCCGGCACATTGTCAATCGCTGGAGTCTCGATGCGAGTGTAAGGTTGTTCGGTTGTCCAACCACTGAACACTGATTCGAGCTTACCCAGAACAGAGTCGGCATCAAAATCACCGACGATGGCAACTTCGCCGTGTTGGCCACTTAGGAAATCGCTATGAATCTGACGAATGGTGTCGATGCTGACTTCCTTTAACATCTCGATTTGCTCGGATGGGGTAGGCACGTACCGGATGTTGCCCTTGGGATAAGGAATCAATTCCTGTTGAATTCGAGAGAAAGCAATGGATTGCGGTTCGCTCAATTGCGATTCGATTCCAGTGATCATCTGAGTACGGATAATTTCCAACTCGGCTTCGTCAAGCTTTGGTTCCCGCAGCATGTCTTTGAGCAACTCCAGCGCCTGGTCAACAAACTCTCGCCGAGTATTCATGGAAAAACCTATCGTTCCATTGCCACCGGAAAACGAGATCGAGGACCGAATCTCGTCCAATTCATCTTCCAGTTCCTGGAATGATCTGGACTGAGTTCCACGTGAAAGCAGTTGCGGCAACAACTGGGTGTTGGCGTCCATACCTGTCAGAGACTGTTCGGTCCCATAACGGATCACGCCGCTCAAGTAGACTTTTTCGCCACGAGTTTTCTTGGGCAAATACGCGTATTTGATTCCGTCGGCGAATTCACCTCGGATTGTCCGTGATTCGATATTGATCGGAGTTGGCTCGAACTTTTCGCCCGAGGCAATCGCTTCTCGACCCTTGTAATCGGAAACATACTCGCTGGCCGATTTTACAACTGGCACCTTTGTTCGCACGGGCTCTGAGGTCGGAATAAAGCGACCCAGCGTACGGTTACTTCGCACCAGGTATTTGCGTGCGACTTCATTGACCTGTTCTGCACTGACTTTTTCCAAGCGGTCTCGATGCAGAAAGAACAGCCGCCAATCGCCGTAAGCTCTCCATTCGCTTAGCTGAATCGCCAAGGAGCTCGAGTTGGCGAACAGGTTTTCGTGAGCTTTAAGTCGACTCTGTACCGAGCGTTTAACTTCGGCTTCGGTCACGCCTTCATCACCAACAGTTTCGATGATCCGCAGTAGTGTGGCTTCGACTTCGTCCATGTTGGTTCCGGTTGCCAACTGTACACCGCACAGCAGCAGTCCCGGATCGTGCCCGGCGATATCCAGCGAGTAAACACTGGCAGCCTTTTTGGATTCGACCAGTTCTTTGTAGAGTCGACCAGAAGGAACCATCGTGAGAATATCACTGAGTACCTGAATGGCCGCGAAATCCGGATGAGCGGCCGGAGGGATGTGGTAGGCGGTGCTCAGCAATGCGACATCACCAACTCGCCGCAACGAGACGACTCGCTCACCATCCTGGGCAGGCTCTTCAGTATAGGTTTGATTGAGTTTTCTTTCGGGAATCGGCAGTGAGCCGAAATGTTTCTGGGCCAGTTCAAGTGCTTTATCGGTTTCGAATTGACCGGCAACCACCACCATGATGTTATCGGATTGATAGTGTTTGCGATAAAAGGCTTGCAGGTTCTCAATTGGCACTCGCTCGATATCCGAGCGGTTTCCGATGGTGGATTTTCCATAATTGTGCCACTCGAAAGCGGTCGCCATCATACGTTGCATGAGAACGCGCTGCGGATTGTTTTCGCCAATCTCAAACTCGTTTCGCACAACCGTCATTTCGGACATCAGGTCATCACGAGAAATAAAACTGTTCAACAAACGATCGGATTCCATTTTCAACATGAACTCCAGATTTTCATCATTTGCCGGTAACGTCTCGTAGTAATTCGTTCGGTCGTACCAGGTTGTGCCATTCATGTTCAGCACGCCACGATCTTTGAGCAGTTTTGGAATATCGTCGTGGGTTGGCGTGCCTTTGAACAACAGGTGCTCCAGCAAGTGAGCCATGCCGGTTTCGCCATAACCTTCGTGGCGCGAACCAACCAGGATGGTCATGTTCACGGTAACCTGTGGTTTGGATTGGTCAGGGAACAACAGAAGTTGTACGCCATTCTCAAGTTGGTATTCAGAAATTCCTTCGATGGTGGTGACTGGCCGGGGTTGTTGTCCGTAAACCAGTGACGACATCATCAGCGTGGTGGCAACACAAATCATCGCTTTGGCGGCTGGCCAGAACAGTGTGATTTTCGGATGCTTGATCATCATGTTCTCCGATTTGAATCTAAGATAGTTTTGAACAGGGAGCCAATGATCTGATTCCCTGATTTTGATTGCGTTATCAGTTTACTTGCTGGGCGAATTTCTGACAGGTAACGCCGCCCGGCCAAACGTCCGAAACAAGCGAATTGCTGAAAATCGTGCTACAATTCTGATTTTTCCAAGAGCGGATTGTGATTGAATCGGCAAATGGAATTTGAAACTACCAAGCGCGGGAAAGTAAATTGAATTTTGACCAATTTAAAATCGTCAGCGAAGTTATCCGCAGCCGCAAAACGAAAAAAGTTTTGACGACTGAAGCGGCCAGCGAGCCGCAGGAGGTGACTCGGCAAGCCGACGAATTGTTGAGCGAGTGTATCGCCACTGCCGGATGGGCGCCCTTTCATTACGATCGCGGGCTGAATGGCATTCGCGAGCCCTGGCGGTTTCATATTCTTTCCAAACCAGCCTGTGTTGAATTGGCATCGGAACTACCCGATTTGGCTTCGCTTAAACCGGAAAGCAAGTTGCCACAATTGCTTCAGGGTTGCTCTACCCTCGTTTTGGTAACTTGGATTCCACAATTTGGAAAAAATACTGAGCAAAATTTTAAAATTGACGACGATAAAATGCGTCAAGTGAACGAAGAGCATCTGGCGGCAACTGCCGCTGCTTCACAGAATCTGTTGTTGCTCGCGCAATCCCTTAAATGGGATTCATATTGGGCCAGTGGTGGTATTCTGGGGCAGGAAACAGTCCTGGATCGTCTGGGGATTTCTTGCGACGAACGTGTGTTGTCCGCCATTTTTCTGCGTTATTCTCAAATGTCCAGTCAACATGCGACGATTATTTCGGGGAAACATCGCGAACACCGCAGTGACTCTAAACTCTGGTGTCAACGTATTCACTCGTTAAAGTAGGCAAAACCGGAATGGCTTCGATTTGAGACCGAATTCTTTGGATCGAGTTGTTTCGACCTGACGCGATTCAGATTAAAATGGAGTGTAAGTGATCCGCGGGGCTCTACCCCGCTAGATCAAGTCCCGGTTTATCGAATAAATTGGTGAGACAAAGGATTACTTATCCTGGTAGGGCTTTTGCCCGTCGTTTTTCTGGGCCCAAGCCCGATGGTTTTATTTTTGGAGAACAATGCAATGAAAAAGTTTGCAGCATTTTTAGTTTTATTGAGTGCGATTGGCCTGGTAGGCATGGTCGGTTGTCAACAAGCACAAGACGCAGCTGGTGATGCAGTTGATGCAGCCGGTGAAGCGGCTGGCGAAGCAGTTGATGCAGCTGGCGATGCCGCTAAAGAAGCCATGGGCGGTGGCGGCAGTGGCGACGAAGGCAGTGGAAACTAACTTTGATCGCTTCGTCCGTATTCGGATGAAAATAAATCAAACGGCTCGTAAGGGCCGTTTTTTTTATGCGCTGAGAGTGGGAGTAAGTGGTTGCTGCGTAGAGGGGCCACGTTGAGTGGCTGGTGGCTGCGTAGAGTGTCTTTGAAGCGAGAGTGCCCGGTTGCTCGGGTTCTTACTCGGGTTCCTACTCGGGTTCCTTGTCCACAATCAATTTGATTGTGGTCTCGGATTGGTCGACGGTGGCAATCAAGTCCGATGTCTTGAAGCTGTAATAGCGTTTGCTGACCATCGAGCCATGGTCATGAATCACTTCAACACCGACGGGAGTCGGAGCAAGCATCTGGGTGATAACTACCTTGTGCTGACCAGCAATAGCGCCGTCACCGTTTTTGTAGGTAGTTAAAGAGAAGGTGCCGTCTCGACTGATCTTGCCTCGAGCATTAACCGGGTGAGCCTCGCACTGAAATTCGATCTCACCGAACATCACTGGAAAACCATCTTCGAATTCGACCGTACCATTTACCTGATACGTCCTGTGCTCGTTTCCACAGCCCGCGATTCCGGCGATCAGGGCAACCGCAAGCAACAACGGTACCAGGGCACTGCGAGAAATTTGCATCGAACCAAAGTTCCAGTCTTAATTATTATTATCCAGGTTTACACTGCCACCATCAGCACGATGGCAGAGTTGGCCAAGTGTACTTGTGTCGATTAAATTATTCACAGTTCGAGTACTTCCGTCTGCCAATGCGAAGTCGCAGGCAGAGGGATGCCAACTACCGAATCCGTAAATTGGACCTGGCTCGTAAGTTGGATGTGGAGCAATTGGCACAGTTGGTCCGCCAATTCGAGAGAACGCAGCAACGTCTTCACCATTGTAAATGGGTCCGTTGTATGGCATTTCGTTGAGACGCTCAGGCTGTACGTGCAATTCGCCCATCAAAAATGTGCTGGAAGTACCATCTTTGATATTCTTGATACCAATTCGGTCAACCCAGCGACCGGGAACTTGTGGATTGAAGGGCAGGGTAGGATGTCGAAAACAGCGAGCTCGCGAAGAAATGATAACTCCGGTTCCGTTACCGCCTCGCCAGTAGTCAGATTCAACGCCAGCCGAACCGGGACTTGGATCGCCATGGTTTCCGGCATAGTCACCTGTGGCTCCGCCGACGACTGAAATCTGCTGACCACCACCGCAACCACAAGGAAGCGTTGAGCCAGTTGTGACTGTCGAATCGTCGATGATCGCTTCGCTGGCAACTCGCCGAGTTGGACAACAGAAGATTTCCAAGGCAACATCTGTCACTTCTGCAGGG
>CAZOXC010000072.1:0-9315 GCA_964583205.1 uncultured Pirellulaceae bacterium
ACAGAGGAATACGAGAACCAGATCAAAAGCCTGGCCGATGAGTTGAATGTCAGCGAACACATCACCTGGACCGGATTCCAGTCCAACGTCAATCGTTACTTTCAGGAAATGGACTTGTTCGTATTACCGAGTTTGTTCGGTGAGGGTTTACCGATGGTTGTGCTGGAAGCCATGGCCAATGGTGTGCCAGTGGTCGCTTCGGATGTGGAAGGCGTTGTGGAAGCGATTCGACACGAAGTCGACGGGCTGATTTTCCAACCGGGTTCCAGCCCAGACCTTGTTTCCAAAGTCACTGAAATGGTGCAGGGTAAACACGATTGGCAATCGATGCGGGACAACTCAATTCAGCGTCAGCGCGACAGTTTCTCGGAATTCAGCATGGCTGCCGGAGTGGCCAATGTTTACACGCAGCTTCTCAAAGGTCATTTGGCCAAGTAGCTTGCGATTCGCCGATGATGTTCAAGCAGATTTTGCGAACAGGTGATTGAATGCCGGAACATCGCCTGCCAATTCTGGCGGGCTGTCGGCTACGATCCGCCCGCTGTCCATTACGATCACTCGATCGGCCAGTTTAAGCGAACTTGCCCGGTGAGTGATGATGATGGTCGTGCGGTTCTTTAGAAATTCCTGCAGCTCGTTATGCACCAGGGATTCCGTATTACCATCCAGTTGGCTGGTGGCCTCATCCAGAATCAGAATCCTGGGATCTGCCACAATCGCTCTGGCAATGGCGACTCGCTGACGTTGTCCAGCCGAAAGCAGTTTTCCTCGATCGCCGATATCGGAATTCAATCCACGTTCCAGTTTGTCAAGGAACTGATCGACGCCCGAGATCCTGATCGCTTCTCGGAACTTCTTCCGCGAAACGGACATCGCGCCATACTCGATATTCTCCTTAACCGTCCCTCGGAACAAAACCGCGTCTTGAGTTACCCAGGCCATCTGTTGGCGCAGAGTCTTGGGGCGAACTTTTCGAATATCGACTCCATCCAGTTCGATCGAGCCGGCGTTGGGGTCGTAAAACCGCGGCAACAGGTTGGTCAAAGTCGATTTTCCGGAACCGTTGCCACCCACGATGGCCAGTGTCTGCCCGAAAGGAATTCGCAAATTTAAACAGCGGAGAACTCGCTGGCCTTTAACGTAACTGAATGTGACATTTTTGAATTCAATGGATTCCGAATGCACAGGAACTGGCAGAGGATTCTCCGGAGTTCGAATGTCGGGTTCTTTGTCAAAAGCTTTGAACAGTTTCTCGCAGGCGGTTCCGCCTCGGATAATCAAATTAATGATCTGGCTCATTTTTCGAGCCGGATCGCTGGCACCGGCCAACATGGCGTAGAACAACAACAGCATTCCCGGGTCCATTTTGGTTTTCAGAATTCGCATCCCGAAGATATGTGTTTCGCCACTCAACACGAGGTAGGCACCGGCCATCAACGCGATTGAAATCGAGGCGATACCCAGGACCTCGGCGAACGGGCGAACCAGCGAATCGTAAAATGACATCCGCATGATCATTTTGTACAGCGTGTTGGCGCTCTTCTTGAACCGTCGTCGTTCCGTTTTTTCCCGGTTGAAAATCCGCACGGTTTTGATTGAGCCGAATGACTCGATTAGAGTTTGGAAAACGGCCGCCATGCCGCCCATTTCTTTTCGAGTGGCCTTTTTGATTTTGCCCGACAGGAAATTGATAAACAGAGCGCCCAGCGGTACGAAGATCAACGATATCAACAACAACGGCAGTGAGATCCAGGCTGCGACCGCCAGGCAGGCGATCATCTTCATTGGTTCTCGAATGGCTTTGCCGTAAAACGCCGAGATCCCACGTCCAACTAACAGCATGTTGTGGGACAAGTGCGTCATCAAACTCGAAGTGCCCTTGCGATCGACTCGGATTTGGTCGATCTCAAGCGCTTTTTGAAAGTAGATTCGCCGCATATCCAGCACGGTGCGATTGGCGACTCGAGCCACCAGCATCGTACTGCAAATGAGAAAGATGCCCTTGAGTGTTGTCGCGATCAACAACCAGGCAACCACCAACAGCAGTGTGTGAAAGGGATCCTCGGGAGCGTATTGGACGACATAGGGTCTGATATCCTGTAGCCACTGAACCTGTTGCGACTCGTAAGCCAGTTGAGTCTGCATGGTATTGATCGATTGATCGATCGATTTGAAGTCTGCTGGTTGGGCAGATTCTCGGTCAGACTCCAATTCGGCAATTACCGAATTCAGTCGAACGAGTTCCTGTTGCTTGTCTTCTAGTGATTTGTCGACGACTCCAATCAGGTTATTTCCCTGCCCGTCGTCCGAGAATACCATTTTGGCAAATGGAAAGATTGTGGAGAGACTGGCACTCCACAGCAAAGCGATTGCCATCGCGCAAAATACAGCGGCGACAATACTCCACTTGTAGCGAAGCGAGATCCTGATTGCCCGGAAGAAAAATTTCATCGAGAAGTTTGATCGGGATTAGTAAACGAGGAAGTGTCTGAACCTGGATGGTTACCGCTTGCGTTTTGATTCCACAGTTTGTGGGGGGATAGTGAAAGAGACTCGCAGACAGGTCAACATCTTTAGGGGCCGGAATTGCCAGCCACGGTGCTAGCGAAACTCGGCGAAGGGATTTAAATTCGTTAGGCAATTCGGCAAAGTTTTGCCCGGAAATTCGCGTGTTTTTGACAATTGCTCTAAAAAGATGAAGGAAACGGTTCGGCTGTTTCGCATGTAATGGTGAAGTACAGTTAGCCAAATTTGGAGAAACATAAATGGCACAATTTTCCTTGAGCACCCAAGTGAACGCCCCAATTAACAAGGTATTTCGAAAGTTTTCCGACTTCCCCAATGCTGCCGATATGATCGAAGGCATTGTTCGAGTGGAGATGTTGACCGATGAACCGATCGGAAAAGGCACTCGATTCAACGAGACTCGCGTGATGTTCGGGAAGGAAGCCACCGAGGAAATGGAAGTCACAGAATTCGATCCCCACAAGAAATATACTTTGTCGGCGATCTCGTGCGGGGCCAAGTTTGATTCCACATTCACATTTACCGAGCACGACGGTGGGACCCGGGTGGATCTGGATTTGCAAACCAAGTCGCTTACTTTAATGGCCAAACTGATGTCGCCGCTGGGAGCTTTAATGATGGGAAGCATGAAGAAATGCGTGCAGGCCGACATGGATCAAATCAAAGCAGCTTGTGAAGCATGAAACAATTTGAGCAGATTAAATACGATTCAAGTACGTAGCTGTTGACTTGGTGAAAAAGTTGCAACATACTTCTTGGCATGAGTTCAGCAAAATTCCATCATCATCATTTGCATCACCATCACTTTTGGATGGCCGGCTGATGATTGGATTGCTGTAAACTCTCGGCAGAACTTCAATACGCTGGCTCAGGCCAGCGTTTTTTTGTGTTCGTTCATAAAGTCGCGTTGGCCGGAACAGCAAAATTCCGTTTAACCCGTGACTAGAATAATGAATGACTCTAACGATATACCTCTGCGAATCGCCCTGCCCAAAGGTCGAATGCAGAAAGGCGTGTTTTCTTTATTGCAGGACGCCGGGATCTCGATCTCGGCAACCGACCGCGGCTACCGCCCGACCCTGTCTCTTGAGAATATCGAAACCAAAATTCTCAAGCCGCAGAACATTGTGGAAATGCTCAACCAGGGCTCGCGCGACCTTGGCTTCGCCGGCGCGGATTGGGTCAGCGAATTAAAACTCAATGATCCTGATTTCGATTTGGTCGAGATCCTTGATACGGGATTGGACCCGGTCCAGTTGGTCGTCGCCGCCCCCAATGATCTGGTTGCAGATGGCAAGTTGCCCAATCAGAAACTGGTCGTTGCATCCGAATACGAAAACTTGGCGAAAAACTGGTTCAGTGACCAGTCGCTCGATTTTCAATTCGTCAAATCGAACGGTGCTACCGAGGTATTTCCGCCTGAAGATGCCGATGTGATCGTGGACAACACCGCGACCGGGGCAACGCTGCGGGAAAATCGATTGACGATTGTTGACGAGTTGATGAAATCCAGTACCCGGCTGTATGCCAGCCGAGCTGCAATCGAAACGCCCGCCAAACGTAAACGGATCGAGGATCTCAAGCTGGTGTTGAATGCAGTTTTGGACGGAAGACAACGCTTAATGGTCGAGGTCAACGTTTCGGCAGAGCAGCTCGATCAAGTCATCGGTGTGTTGCCGGCCATGCAAAAGCCCACCGTGGCTCCCTTGTTTGGTGACGCGGGGTACGCCGTGCGTGCTGCTGTGTTGAGAGTCGAGTTGCCGCTGGTGATTCCGCAAGTCAAAGCGGCTGGCGGACACGACATTGTGGTTACCGATGTGAACCAGATTATTTCCTAGGCGATAATCAAATGAACGAATGTCGAAACAGCGAAAATTCGAATAACGATCCAAGCCGGCAATTGCAAGCTTACTCGACGTTAGCGCCGCCGCCCAACATTGAATTGAAACTGGACGCCAACGAAGGGCCGCTGCTGTTAAACAACGGGTCGGTCGATTCAGTTCGCTGCAATCGCTACCCGCTTAAATCGGAGCTGGAGAGTCTGTTGGCAGCAGAGTTTGATCTGGGGGTCGAACAAGTACTGGTGACTGCCGGTGGCGATGAAGCGATTGATCGAGTGTGTCGTGCGTACCTGCATTCAGGACGCAATATTGTTTTCCCGGAACCTTCGTTCGAGATGGTTCGCCAATATGCATTGATGACCGGCGCGGAAATCCGATCTGTGCCATGGCTGGGCAATGAGTTTCCAACAGAAAGCGTGCTCCAGCAGATCGATCAGGACACAGCGGTCGTCTCGCTGGTATCGCCCAACAACCCGACCGGGCAAGTCATCTCGTTGGATGCCGTCAAACGAATTGCGGCGGCGGCTCCCCAGACGATTTTGCTGATCGATCAGGCTTACGCCGAATTTGAGCAGGACGACTCCGCTGGATCACAATCGCTGACTCAGTTTGCACTTGAGAATCTATCCAACGCAGTGGTGATTCGTACGTTTTCCAAAGCCTGGGGTTTGGCGGGTTGTCGAGTTGGGTTTGCCACGGGAACTCGGCAGATCATCGATCGACTCAGGAAATACGGTGGGCCCTATCCTGTGGCTCAGCAATCGATATCCCAGGCGATTCAAGTTCGTCGTGAATGTCGCGCACAGATGCAGGACTATGTTGCCCAGGTACAAACGGAAAGAAAAGAGCTGGTTGAACTGTTTAGCGGCTTCGGCAATCCTGTCAGGTCGTCACAAGGAAATTTCGTTTACGTTTCTTTGGAGACATCTCCGTTGGACTGCGGGTTCGTATGGCGGGCACTTTGCAACAAGGGAATTCTGGTTCGCGAATTCTTGCAGCAGAATGCACTGAGGGTAACCTGTCCGGGCAACGCAACAGAATTCACTCGATTGCAAACGGCGCTGGAAACGATTTTCAAACCGGAAGCAATCCTGTTCGACATGGACGGCGTACTGGCGGACGAGCGACCTTCTTATCGAGCCGCAATCGAATTGACTTGTCGAGCATTTGGAGTCGAAATCGACCAGCAGGAAATTGAAAAATTGAAACTGTCTGGAGATGCCAACAATGATTGGGAATTTACGTTTGGGATATTGAAAAAACGTGACGTCGATTGCGAATTTGGGCAAGTCAAAAATCGTTTCGAGGAAATTTATCAAGGCAACCAGAGCCAGCCCGGGTTGTGGGAGTTGGAGACTTGTCTGACTTCCAAAAATTGGCTCCAAACCATTGGGCGAAAAGTTCCTCTGGGCATTGTTACCGGGCGACCTCGTTTGGATGCCGAGAGGTTTTTGAAAAAATTCGATTTGCTCGATTGTTTCCAGACCATTGTGTGTATGGAAGATGGGCCGGCCAAGCCGGACCCGACCAATGTGCAAACTGCAATGGCGCAGCTGGGAGTCAAGTCTGCGTGGATGGTGGGCGACACTCCGGACGATATCCATGCCGCAAATGCTGCGGGAGTGGTCAGCCTGGGAATTGTCGCTCCGCAGGACGATCCAGAATTTGCGGGGCAGAAATTAAAGGCAGCCAACGCCGCGACAATCTTGAAAGACCTTAACTCACTTGAGGAGATGTTACGATGAGCCAACGAACTGCAAAGCTACAGAGAGAGACCAAAGAAACTTCGATCACGATCGAATTGAGTGTTGATGGTTCCAGTGAAGTCAACGTCCAAACGGGGCTTGGGTTTTTTGATCATATGGTTACCGCCCTGGCGTTTCACGCGGGTTGGAACCTGGACTTGCGAGCCAAAGGTGATTTGCATGTGGACGATCATCACACGATCGAAGACTGTGGTCTATTGCTGGGGCAAGCGTTTCATAAAGCACTTGGCGATAAACTTGGAATCACGCGCTTCGGGTCGAAATACGCTCCGCTGGACGAATCGCTGGCTCGCTGCGTGGTCGACTATTCGGGCCGCGCGTACTCGGTGATTGAATTGGGATTGCAGAGGGATTCAATTGGCGATGTAGCCTGTGAAAATCTGTCGCACTTTTTTCTTTCCTTTGCCTCGACCGCACAAATCACAATGCATTTGGATGTGTTGCGCGGCGAAAATGATCACCATCGCGCGGAAGCAGCATTCAAGGCAGCGGCACTGGCGCTCAAAGAAGCATCCAGCTTGACGGGAAATCGAAGCTCGATTCCCAGTACCAAGGGAGTCTTGTCATGAGTATCTCGAAAGTTGCCATTATCCGCACTGGTTCGGCCAACCTGGCTTCTGTCCAGGCCGCGTTTCGGCGTCTGGAAGTTTCCAATCGAGTAATCGATTCGCCAGCGGAACTGAATTCGGATGAAGCCGTTGCGTTGCCGGGTGTCGGTTCGTTTAGAAGTGGAATCCAGTCGATCGACGAACTGGGTTGGAAGGCTGTGTTGCGCGAGAGATTTGAACAAGACCTGCCCACGCTGGCGATTTGTCTGGGGCTTCAACTGTTGGGTGAAGAGAGCGAGGAAAGTCCGCAACGATCTGGATTGGCGATCATGCCCGTCAAAGTCAGCCGCATACCGGAGAATGTTGCGGTGCCGCACTTCGGATGGAATCAGGTTGTGTCTCGCGGACCGAAGGATGCAAAGTCTGTTTTGACTACAGACTATTTTTATTTTGCAAATTCGTTTTGTGTTCAAGAATGTGGGCAACTGGAATCTGCCGGCTGGGAAGTTGCGACCACAACACATGGAGTCGAGTTTGTTGCAGCGGCTCGCAAAGGAAACTGGTTAGCCTGCCAATTTCACCCTGAGCTGTCGGGTCGTGCAGGATTGAAACTGTTGAATCAGTGGATTCAATTTGGCGACAACGCGGCTCGCAAGGAGACTGGCTTATGTTAACGACCCGAATTATTCCTTGCCTTGATGTTACCGACGGCCAAGTGGTCAAAGGTATTAAGTTCGCTGGCTTGCGAGCTGTCGGGTCGCCCGCCGATCTGGCCCTGCTGTACGAGCAACAAGGCGCCGACGAAATTGTGATTCTCGATATCACTGCCACCAGTCGAAACCAGAAGACGCAATTGGAAACGGTAGAGTCCGTGCGAAACGTACTTTCAATTCCGCTGACCGTCGGTGGAGGTGTTCGCACAATCGAAGATGTTCAACGCTTGACCGATGCAGGGGCCGATCGAGTTTCGATCAATTCGGCGGCCGTCGACAATCCGGAGCTTGTCACTGAGATCAACGAGCGATTTGGGCAACAGTGTACTGTGGTGGCGATTGATGCCAGGCAGGTCGAAGCCGAACAGAACTTTGGCAGCAGTAAATGGCAGGTGATCACCCATTCAGGAACTCGCAACGCAGCTCTGGATGTACTGGCGTGGGCTGCGCAAGTTGAAAGTCTGGGCGCCGGAGAAATACTGCTGACCAGTTTTGATCGCGATGGAACTCGCAGCGGCTACGATTGCGACTTGATTCAAGCTGTGACCGGTATGATTTCCATTCCGGTGATCGCGTCGGGAGGAGCCGACAATGCTGGGCACTTATTCGAAGGTGTCGAGTCCGGTGCGGCGGCTGTGCTGCTGGCTTCCATTCTGCACGACCAAATCACGACAGTCCAAAAACTGAAAACAGAATTAACTCAAATGGGAATTCCAATTCGAAATGTTGATACCATCGATTGATATCGCCAACGGCCAGACTGTACAACTGATTGGCGGAAAAGAAAAAGCACTGGATGCCGGTGATCCGATTCCACTCGCGCAAAAATTTGGTCGACTGGGCGAGGTCGCTGTGATTGACCTGGACGCGGCCATCCATGGAAAGAGTAACTCGGAACAAATCAAAAACCTGTTTCGTTATGCGGATTGTCGAGTCGGCGGAGGGATTCGTGACGCACAGACTGCGATCGACTGGCTGAATGCCGGGGCAAGTAAAGTGATTTTGGGAACGGCGGCCAGGCCTGAGATCCTGTCGCAGTTGCCAAAGGAACGAGTTATCGCGGCGCTGGATGCAGTGCACTCGCTGCCCGATGGCGATCAAGGAAGTTCGACAGATGGAGAGGTTGTCGATCAAGGGTGGACTCGAAAAACCGGTGCCACTGTTCTGAGTCGAATCAAGGAGCTTAAAGACCTGGTCGGCGGGTTTCTAATCACATTCGTGGAACGCGAAGGGCGATTGGCGGGCATCGATCTGGAACGAGTTCAAGAATATCTGGATGCAGCACAAGGAACTCGGTTAACGGTCGCCGGTGGTGTGTCGACTGCCGAACAGATTGCGGCACTCGATCGACTGGGAGTTGATGCACAGGTTGGTATGGCGATCTATTCCGGTAAATTGCCGTTGGCGGATGCGTTTTGTGCGGCCATGACTTCCGATCGCCCGGATGGGTTGTGGCCAACAGTCGTCGTCAATCAATCAGGTGTGGCGCTCGGCATGGTTTACTCGAATCAGGAAAGTGTCGAAAGGAGCATCGAAACGGGAGTCGCGCATTATTGGTCACGGAAACGCGGCTTGTGGAAAAAGGGTGAAACTTCCGGGGCGACTCAACAGGTCCAGTCAATCGATTTCGATTGCGATCGCGATTGTCTCAAGTTCACTGTGGTGCAATCTGGATCCGGGTTTTGTCATCTGGACCAGGCGACTTGTTTTGGAGCAATTCCGGGGATTGCCTCGCTGGAAGCGCGTTTGCAGGAACGGAAATCCAATCCGGTTCCAAATTCTTATTCTGCCAAACTGTTCGATTCCAACAAGTTGCTGGCAGAGAAGTTGCGCGAAGAAGCCGACGAGCTTGCGGTCGCCGACAAGCGGCAGGATGTGATTCACGAAGCCGCTGATGTCACGTTTTTTACAATGACGAAAC
>CAZOXC010000073.1:0-9283 GCA_964583205.1 uncultured Pirellulaceae bacterium
TTTTCCATTTTCCGCAGCCCTGGAGCATGGTTGTGGCGGTTGTGATCGCGGCGTTTTTGCTCATAGCTTCGCCCTGGTTTCATCCAGAAAAACGAAACTAATGAAATTATGGAACTTCGGTAACGGGTAAATAGTCGAACCATTAACGGGTTTCAGGTTGAGACAAGACAAGGAATTTAATCGGGGAGAACTGGCAATGAATTTGCGAATGAAACATTTCCTGATGTTGGTTTTGTGTGGATGTTTTCTGTTGTCCACGGCGGACTTCGTATCGTTGCATGGGCAGGAAGAAGTTGCCGATAAAGCAGGCGAAGAAGCAGCCGACCTGTTAGACGAATCGCCGAATTCAATTGCTGAACAGTTGGCGGCGGAGCAACCAGATTGGGTTCAACAGGGAGATCAAGCCCTTGATGACGGGACGGTCATGCTGGTGATCGAAAGCGACCCATACTTTGATGCCTTTGGTGGCGAAAAGCTGGTCCGGCTGGCCATGGAACAGCGAGTGTCGAAAACGATTGACGACTGGATTCAGCCCGGAGCTGGTGAATTGCTGGGCTACGACTGGGAGTACATCAACCAGAATTTGCGAGTGATGGAAAAAACCGAGTATGTCGCTTTTGATACTCCTGTAAATCTGGCCGACGAAAAATACCAGCAGATGCATGTGACTTACACGCAGTTGCGGCTGGACGAAAAGTTTCGCCACGAAACTCAGGCCAACTGGGAAGAATTGGAGACGCGCAGCCGACTCAAACAAACTGGATTGATTGGCGGGGGTGTGCTGGTGACCTTGCTGCTGTTGTTCGGATTTACTCGAATCGATACGGCGTCGCGAGGATACTATTCGCATCGTTTGTTTTTGTTGACGCTGATGGTTGCCTTGGTTGCCGGGTCGGTCTGGTGGTATCTGTCTGGCCAATTCATGTGGCTGTAACTCACGCCGCAAGCTCGCAAAGTGCCGTGAATTCCAAGAGTTTCCCCGGTTTTAAATCGTAATACTCGATCGTTCCATGTGCTGGTACGACGAGACAAATCGGCGCCCTTTGGAATCGGCGCCCTGTCGAAATCGTGCCGAGCAAAATAAACTGGGGGCATGGCTGATCTAATTGCTCAGGGAGAAAAAGCAGAAGACCGCTGGCGTCGCACGTTGGACGACGACGAGCTGTTGTTGCTTGGTCGTAGATGCTCTGGGTATTCTGTGCCCTGGGATCCGCAGATTTCCCGGCAGCATGTTCGGATGCGATTTCGCGAAGGCCGTTTGAAAGTCGACCGGATTGCCGAAGCTGCTAACGCGGTGTTTTACAGCGGGCAAAACCTGGATTCATTCTGGATGTCGCCTGGCGAGCACTTTGTGATTGGTCAAACCAAGTTCACGTTGGTGGCGGACAAGGTGTTTGTGTCGATCAAGAACCGCAAGCCCAATCGTCAGCAGTCGTTCAAGCAGGAGTTTCTTCGCGAGGCTCGTTATCGAGATGCCGATCAGCGGGTCGCCGTGATCAATCAGCTTCCTGACGTCATCAGCCAGGCTGGCAACGAAACGGATTTGCTGATTCGTCTGACAAACATGCTGTTGACCGGAATTCGCAGGGCGACTTCGGCCGCGGTTGTCGAGTTACAGAAATCTGACGGTCAGGTATCGGTGGAGGTTCAACATTGGGATCGCCGCTTGCTGGCCGGTGGCGATTTTAAACCCAGTTTGACTTTGATCCAGCAGGCTATCGAAACGGGTGAATCGGTACTGCACGTTTGGGACGACAATCAGTTTCAGAATGATACGCCGGATGGCAAGAACGTCACGCTGCACAGTGAAGGCAATTGGGCGTTTGTGACGCCACTGACCAGCTCGTTGCAACCTCCTCGTGCACTTTACATCGCCGGCGACTCGCGGCGCGCGGAAGACTCCGACTCGTCTTTTGAAGTTTCCGACTTGCGCGATGACATGAAGTTCGCCGAGTTGGTTGGAGCAACTCTGGCGAACTTGTTGCGAGTCAAAAAACTTGAGCAGAGCCAGGCGGGGTTGCGATCGTTTTTCTCGCCGGTGGTGATGGAAGCGTTGGCCGACAAAGATCCTATGCAGGTGCTCAAGCCCCGGGAATGCGATGTCAGCGTTTTGTTTTGTGACTTGCGAGGCTTTTCGCGAACTTCAGAACAGATGTCGGACCAGCTATACGAATTGCTGGATCGAGTCAGCCAGGCACTGGGAGTAACGACTCACAACATTCTGAACGAGCGAGGAGTGGTTGGGGATTTTCACGGCGATGCAGCGATGGGATTTTGGGGCTGGCCGCTGGATCAAGCGGACTCGGTCGAACGAGCTTGCCGCACCGCGTTGATGATTCAGCGAGAATTTCGTTCGCTTGCCAGGCAACAGAAACATCCCTTGAAAGACTTCCAGTTCGGAATGGGAATCTCGACTGGACGAGCGGTCGCCGGTCGTATTGGGACCGAGGATCAGGTGAAGGTGACGGTGTTTGGTCCGGTGGTGAATCTGGCGGCTCGGCTGGAATCGATGACTCGAAATTTGAAGGCCCCAATTCTGCTTGACGAGCCAACTGGGGAAGAAATTCGTTCTGCGGGATCGGATCTGCTCAAGGTGCGCCGGCTGGCCGTGATTCGCCCAGTCGGGATGAACAAATCGGCCACGGTTTACCAATTGCTGGATGGGCAATCCCCAGATTGCCTGCAGGATTCAGAGATCACGGCTTATGAATCGGCGCTGGATCATTTTACGGAGGGCGACTGGGCCAGAGCTTTTGAGCTTTTGCATCAGGTACCGGCCGGAGATCAGGCAAAAGACTTGTTAACGGTCCATATTGCCCAGCATAATCGCACCGCGCCCCCCGACTGGGATGGAGTGATTTTGATTGAGCGGAAGTGATCGGCTGGTCGGCAATCGATTTGCGGACTGGCTGACTGCGTTCTGGATCTTTGCCAATCTGCCAGGATCAGGATCGGTCAGCCGTGGTATGAACTCAACTTCCCGGCTAAAATTGTCAGGCAGGTTCCGTGGTCGAAGCCACGGTTTGGGACCGTAGTTTTCGAAGTGATTTTTTGAGTACGAATTCGACAACAGGTTGATGGCAAAGCAACAAAAAAAAGAAAAAGTCTCCGACAAGAGCTCGGAGCAAATCCAACTTAAATCCAAAGTGGTTGGTCCGATTCGGGAAATGTCTCGCATGGAGCAATCACTGCTGTTTGCCGAAGTGTCCTTGATTTCCTATCTCGAGCCCGCGGAGTGTGGCAAGGCGGCTGGCAGGCTGGGTTTTTCTCAAGGCCGATTTTTCGAGCGCGATGGCTCGCAGGCATACTGGTTACACAATGAACATGACAGTGTGATTGCCTGTCGTGGAACCGAACCGACAGAATGGAATGACATCAAAGCTGACCTGCATGCCTTGTTTGCTCTGGCTGAGACTGTTGGGCATGTCCACCGTGGATTCAAACAGGAAGTCGACGATTTGTGGCCGATGATTGAAAACGCGATTAGTGAAGACGCCAGAGACTTGTGGTTCACCGGTCACTCGCTGGGTGGTGCGATGGCCTGTATTTGTGCCGGCCGTTGTTTGTTATCCCATATTCCGAATGAGCCCGAAGCGATTTATTCGTATGGTGCACCTCGGATCGGCAACAAGCGATATGTAAACTACACCAAGATTCCTTATATCCGCTGGGTCAATAACAATGACCTGGTGCCGACAATGCCTCCTGGCTGGCTGGGCTACCGCCACTTTGGTGACGAGTACTACATCAACCGCAACGGAGATTGCAAAAACATTACTGGTTGGCGGCGATCCAAAGACAAACTCCTGGGATTCCTCCGCGGTTTGGCCAAGTTTCGAATTGACCAGTTTACTGATCACTTGATGCCCTACTACATCGACGCGATTTACAAGCAAGTCAAAAAAGAGAATTCTGATTAGCCCGATGACGATCCAAGTCCGGTGTCCGAATGGTTGCCAACTGAGTTTACCAGCCAGGCAAAAGGGCAAAGTTGTGCAGTGTCAGCATTGTGCTGCAACGATTCGGATTCCTCGTAAAGCCACCGGTACTGCGTCGGACTCGGTGATCAACGCCAGTTTGCTGGCGGAAGCTGGCGAACTGGAATTGGAAACTCTCCGTTCGGATTCAGCCCACTTGCCGCCCACCGATAATTCGGCAAGTGAATCGGACCAGCAATTGTTGGAATTTCTGGGCAACCGCAGCCTTGATGAGTCCGAAGTTTCTGAATTGTTGCCGATTGAGTTAGCCAACCAGCCTCGTGAAGATGGCTTGGTCGCGATTGAACATGATGAACAGCAAAAGCCCAATGCGGCGCGTGACCGAGTCTGGTTGGTGCGGTTTTATGGAGTCTGTTTGTTCGTGTTGAGTCTGGCGAATTTGGTTCCGTTGTTGATTTTCGCGATTTATTTTCGAGATCAAATTGGTAATCAGGTGCTGCCTCGCTGGGCCTTTGCCACTTTGTTTCTGGCGATTATATTCGCTGCCTATTCGATTTACCTGGCGCAGATTCCGGACTGGTCAACGCTGACCGCAGCAACGGTGTTTGTGTTAGTGGTTTCCTGTGTTTACGGTTTCTGCGTTGCGGGTTTAATGTTTGGTGGCATGAACAGCCAGGTGGCCCGCTGGTTGCAGATTCCTCAAGCCTATTTCAGGATGGCTCCGATCTGGTGTGGAATCATGTTTTGTTTATTGGCGCTGGTCAGTTTTGTGTTTGGCAAAGATGCCTGGGCCTGGCAGCGCAGCGACTCTATCCGCCGCTCGATGTCTTAACTTGAAAACTTCCACTCCACGTCCCTGGGTAGAGCACAGCCCCGGGTAGAATTTGACAAGGTCGACGATGTCCCGACAAAGTACGTTGATACTGGTCCCCAGCGAAATTGAAAGACGTTTGCTTGCTGAGCAACTGGCTGATCTTCCAGCGCAGGTCACGCTGCAGCGCTGCGGAATTGGTTTGGTTGGTGCGGGCATTAGAACGACACAATTGCTGCAGGAGCTGAAACCTGAATTGGTTATTCATTGTGGAATCGCAGGATCACTGAATGAAGAACGGGCACCACTCGGTTCGGTTATCCAGCCGACTCATGTGCGTGTGTGGGGAATCGGAGCGGGTAGCGAATCGGAGTTCGAGACGCTTGAACAAATGGGGTTTAGTCACTGGAATGACGAGAGCGTCCAGATCGGAGACTCGATCGAGCTGGCAACGAACCGACCGAAATTCGAATTGTTGACGGTGTGTCAGGCTGCCGGTGATCAGGAACAGATTCGCATGCGAATAAATCGCTGTCCCGCCGCCGTCGCGGAAGATATGGAGAGTTTTGCGGTCGCCATGTCCTGTAGCTTGATGCAGATTCCAATTCGAGTGGTGCGGGGAATCAGCAATCTTGCCGGCGAACGTGACAAATCCAAATGGCAGGTTCTGCCGGCGATGCAGAATTGCGGGCGGGCTGTCGATGAAATTCTCAATCAGTTGAATGGGACGGCCGGTAATGAGTGAGCAAATTCATCTGGGAATCTCGACCTGTCCCAACGATACCTACGCGTTTCACGGCATCCTGAATCGCAAAATTGATTTGCAAGGACTGGAATTTCGAATCGAATTGTTGGATGTCGAAGAACTCAATCGCCGACTGATGGCTGGCGAATTCGACGTGGCCAAAGCCAGTTTTCACGCGGCTTTGTTGTTGACCGGGGAAACGCTGGTGTTGCCTGCGGGTTCGGCACTGGGATTCGGCGTTGGGCCGGTTCTGTTATCGAATCAAACCTTGAGTCCCCAGGAATTCGCCGAGGAAAATCATCGACCGCCGACAGTCCTCTGCCCTGGCCAGCACACAACGGCCCATCTTTTGTATCGTCTGTTTCACAAGAACACGCAGATTGATCAGGCCGTGTTTTCCGAGATCATGCCTGGTTTGCAAAACAAGAAATATGATTTTGGAGTGTGCATACACGAGGGACGATTTTCGTATCAAGCTGCCGGACTGCATTTGATCGAGGATCTGGGAACGACTTGGGAAGAACAAACCGCCAGCCCCTTGCCGCTGGGCGGTATTCTGGGTCGCCGTAGTCTGGGGTCTGCATTGCTGAAGAAAATTCTATCGGTCATCCAGGCTTCGATTCAGTACGCCCACGAACACCGCTTGGAAACACTTGCAACGATGCAAAAGTATGCTCAGGAATTCAGCGACGAGGTGTTGATGGCTCACGTTGATCTGTATGTCAACGAATGGACGACAGAGTTGGGAGAGGTTGGGAGATCTGCATTGCAGAAGCTTGGAGAGATTGCCCAGCAGATGAAGATTGTTGAAGAAGGTTGCCAGCTTCAGGTGCTGTAAGCCGATAGCGCCTTTGCATTTGGGAAGTGTCCCATTGTGTGAATGTTTCTACGAAACTTTTGTTTCGTTGTCAGTAAAAATATGCCTGTCCTGTGTAATTCTCTTTGTGGCAGCTCTGATTTCGCATAGCAAACCCCTTCCAAAAACTTGCTAGCATCCGACACCGCCACTCGTGTTAAGCGTTCCGATTCATTTGTCAACAATCGTTGATTCCATATTTGGATATTTGTTTCATCTAACAGCGTTCATCAAGCATGTCAAACAAATGTGTATTGCTGCGAAAACCACCTATCGTTAGCATCGCGGCGCAGCAACAAAGTAGTGAATGACATTCTGGGTGGGTTGTTTATAAACGACCGTCGCACGAAACGCTCTTTTTTTGGCCAGGCATTCAATGTTACGCAAAATCGCATTTCTTACATCTGTGATGATTTTCTGTTTCTCTAGTAGTGACGTTCATGCACAGTCAACGGACCAGTTCAACTGGGCGAGACTGGCTGAACTTGCTCTGCAAGACAATGTTCAGCCCATCAAAGAGCAGCTCGACGCAGTTTCGGAAGCGCTGCGTGCAGATCCCGACAAACCCACGGAGAACCGCCAAGTCGTTCAAGCAACAAGCTTATTTCTGGATGGTAAATTTTTGGCGGCGGCTGAAATATTTAGACAGCTCTCGCAATCCAATGCAGATGCCCAGATCCTCGTCTGGTTGGCGAGAAGCTTGGCGGCCGCCGGGAATCTCGACCAAGCGCTCGAAACACTTGCTCCTCGCGCATCACAGCCCCAATGCCCAACCAGCATCTTGACACTGTTGAGCAGCATTTATTGTTCGAAGAAAAATTTTGATCAGGCAATGACAACTGCAAATCGAGCAGTTGCAGCCGACGCAACTCACGCGGACGCCTACTTTATTCGGGCGATGATTGCATGGAAAACTGGAGATTTCGAGCAGGCATCGTCAGACGTCGAACGTGGACTGATTTATGACGAAGCAGGCCCATTTCGGAACGAAGGCTTACCTTACTTGATTCGTGCCGGCCTCAGCTTGAAGAGTGGCAACATTGAAAGTGCCACCACAGATTTTGAAACCGCACTGAAGTTCGAATCAGATTCGATTCGAGCGATGTATGGACTCTGGCAGATTTATGGCCACCTTAAGAATACCGACAAGTTAAGCCATTGGTCCAAAAAACTTGCCAGCAGCGCACCGAATTCACGGGAAGCCGTGCACGCCAATGCCGTCACCGTGACGGCAATCCATGGGATCCAGGCTGCCGAATCCTGGATTCAGAAATGGGTGCTTACGGAAAACGAGAATGCTCAAGCACACTATTATCAAGCCAAACTATTCGCAGCCAACAACGACTTAGCTGCCGCTTTGACAAGTGCTGAGTCGGCGATGGAACTTGACTCGACCAACATTTCGTTTCGCGACCTTCTGGCACGTCTCACCGTAAAACTGGCTGGTGAAGACGCAAAGAAAATTGAGTCGGCCCGCAACATTGCCGAGCAGATTTGCAAGGATAGTAACTGGAAGCAAGGCCGGTCGATACTGCTGCTCGCGACCATCGAAATAAAGCTTGAAAATTACGAGCGGGCCGCGAAACTGCTTGACCAAGCTGAGACTGTCGAGACCTCAGAAGTTGAACTTCTACGCATTCGCCGAGCGAAACAGGCCCTGGAACAAAAAGCATCAGAAATCATGCAATAGCTGCCGCGGTACAGCCTGGATCGCAAGTCAATGGCCCGCGAAAGACTGAATTGCCGCATCTTTTATCCCTCGCTGACGACAATATAGACTCCATGAATTTGACTTCTCGGCGAAATATTAGCACATCTATAAAGGACACATCTACAAAGCTTTAATATTGTTCCTCGAAATACGATTATCGCCTGTCCTTTACTGGTTCTTTTTCACGAATTTGCACTTCGGTATCTGAGTCGAAACAAACAGGTTCGCAAGCTTTGCAATGCCTAACTACTTTTTGACTCAACACTGCATAATTAGTCCATGAACAATCACCCGGTGGGTTAAGATCTAAATCTCAATCACATTATGCCTGTCCTTTTCCAATTAAAGCAGGCAGCTATTGTGAATTCGAAACGGGCAGCGCAACCTCGAATCGCTGGCCTGACCAACCGTTTAACTGATCGCGACCTTCTACGAAAACGACCTTAGTGTTTTGCGGAATCTGAACCTCGCCCGATCGAGTAAAAGGTTGCTCACTTGCATGGTCGTGCCCAAGGACTCGGATGCCGAGTTCGTTATTCTGGTCATCAAGAACTCGCCAAGCGTCTGCATAACGCTCGGGAGTATCATATTTGCTCGAAAGTGTAACACTGAATCGCCAGTTCTCGTTTGCGATCAAGGTCGCTTTTGCACCAAGCACCTCTGGGTACTTGTTGCCAAATTCGATAGTGCCGGTTTCGATGGTGCCGGTTTCGATAGTGCTGGTTTCAATCTCATTGTTTGAAGACTTGTCAGGCAAACCATCTTCCTGAGCAGAATTGGAGTTAGTGTTGAGGCCAGCAGTTTCTGTATTCGATTGAGTGCAACTGGATAGTGGTATCAGAGAAGCAACCAAGACTAGAGATATTGTTGATTTTTTCACGTTGGGTTTCTTCAGCAGTAAAACGGAAGTGATCACCGAGACGGAACCTTCGTTGTTCCACACAAATACCAATCCCAGTGAAAACCTAATGCTATCGCGTCAGTATTTCGGTGCAAGCGCCTTTTGTAATCCGCTACGATTCGGAAGGTGAATCACGATATTTTCGGCAACACCCAACTCAACCCATCGACTACTTTCTTCTTGTCGGCTTGTTCCAGTCGTTTTTTATCCTGCGATATTTGGGCAGGCTTTCAGGTAATGATGCTGAAATCCCCACGCTGCAGAGTTCACCGTATCTGTGTGATCGGTGGTTGCAACCAAAGTTGAAAGAACACAGTTTGG
>CAZOXC010000074.1:0-9224 GCA_964583205.1 uncultured Pirellulaceae bacterium
TTTTTTTCCTCTATTAAATTCTTTGAAATTGTTCACAAAGTGTTGGCAAATCCGGCTCGAGAATACCCGATCGCGAACTTGGCCCAGCAAAACGACGTCCAGCGGGCGTTTAAGACCCTGTCGTTTTGGAAGTGAGTTTATCACAATCAAGGGGCGATCAGTATCAAACGTCACCCGTTCAAATGCCCCAAAATTGACCGTCAACTCAAATTGGCTGGTTGTTTAACCCCGTAATCCCCAATTGAATTCGATGAAAATCCTAAATTTCCCCCACAATCGGCCGGTAATTTTGCTCGTGGCATCTTTTGTGTTTGGCGAGATCTTTCACTCTCAGCGTTTGCAAGCACAGGAAATTATCCGTCCAGTTCGAACGGAAACGGTCGAGCCAATCCGCAATCAGTCGTTCAATAAAGATGGAACTTGTCGAACTCGAGAGCAAGGCGGCAATCCCAGACAGATCGAAGGCTGCCTGGTTTTCGACGGTTCGCAGGATGGAAATCGCCAAGTCGATCCGCAAATTGCTGTGGGAAAAAACCACGTGCTCCACGCCACCAACAGCGGCTTGATTGTCTACTCCAAAGCGGGCAAGTTCATTAGTGGCGTCAGGCAGAATTGTTTCAACGGTGGGATTGATCCCAAGTTATTCTACGACCGTCACAACGATGTTTTTGGATTCGATCTCTGGAACCCCTGGGACGACGCTGAAGAGAAACCCGTCAACATTTCCGTTTCGGAATCCGGTGACCCAACCGGCGCCTGGAATACTTACCCGGTCCCCGCACCGGAAGGAGTCGATGGTGGAGGGATTGGCTATAGTCGCAAGTGGATCGGTTACAGCTTTCCCGGCGGACCCACCCAGACTTTTGTAATCCAGTCTGAACCGGCAATCGCTGGCGAAGAGGTTACCGTCTATCACTTTCCAGGTCGTCTGGGCCATCCCGTTCAAACTCAGGATGAGATTGACGAATTGTATTTTCTCAAGTTAACCAATCGGGATTTAATTCTGACCAAAGTCTACTCGGCTGAAGATGGCTCGGCACTTGCCCAAATCGTCACGCAAGTCAAACACGGCTTCGAGTTTTTTGGTTGGCCGCCCCAATCACCCCAACAGAACTCCGATCAAAAAACTGCGTCCGGTGATCGCAACCCAAAGAATATCGTGCTGCAAAACGGATGCATCTGGTTCTCGCATACAGTCAATTGTGACGGTCGAGCAGCAGTGCAATGGCATCAAGTGAAACTTGATGGAGAATTCGTGCAGTCCGGAATCCTTCGAGATGAAAAGCGAAGTTTTATTCAGACGACGATCGCCGTAAATTCACAAGACGATGTGTTGGTCGGATATCAAGAGACTGGAACCGATATGTTTATCAGCCCTCGGTTTGCCTATCGACTGGCCGGCGACGCCTTGGGCGAATTGCGAGAACCAATTTCACTTGGCGAAGGCCAGGCTGCCACGGATGGAGCCGCCTGGGGCGATTACAGTGGAAGTGTCGTGGACGGAGACAACCTGTTGGACCTCTGGACGATCCAGAGTATCACCGACGACGGAGGCAAGGGCGACACAGTGATCGCCAAGTTGCCGATTGAAAAAAACTAAGCGTTAACAACGCTCGCAGGCCCTCCACAGAAATTTCGCGCCAATTCCTGGCTGGCTTTCTCCCAGTCTTGGTTTGGCCATCGAGCAATTCGACCTGTATTAAAAGGCCGCTGCATTGTTCACGAATTCTCGACGGCCTAACGACCAGCCAACAAGCCCCCAAACATTTCCGGTTTGAATTTAGCTCATTATCGGCTTGACATGCCTACACAAGTAGGTAAAACCTTACCGGTGTAAGTGAATCGAAGAGTAAATCATGGCTAAAAAGAAAAAGAGAACCGGAAAGGCAGCCAGGAAAACCCTGTCTGAAGGTTTGCCTGCTTTGAGCGAGTCCCAGTTGGAGATCATGCAACTGGTTTGGGCTCGTGAAGAAGCGACCGTCACCGATGTGTGGAGTGAGCTCGCGGAAAAACGAGAGGTTGCCAGAAACACCGTTTTGACGGTCATGGATCGATTGGTGGCAAGGGGCTGGTTGCAGAAAAGACGCATAGGCAATACCCAGCTTTATCGGGCAACCGTTGAACAAAGTGTTTCCAACGGTCACGTGGTCAAGCGGATGGTGGACAGTGTCTTTTCAGGTGCCGCCGACCAGCTTGTGGCGGCCCTGCTAAGTGGACGCGGGATTTCGGAAGACGAGGCGGCGCGAATCAAAAAATTGATCAACGCCAGGAAAGACAACTCGTAACGCAGTACCCGCTCGTTGTTTTAAGTCAAAAGATTACCGGATTAAATTCAGGATTGGAAAATGTCGATAGCAACTACCCTCTTCATTACCGTTTTCTTGACGTCCGCTTTGGGGATTTTTTTTGTCAGGTGGATGTTCGCAAATCGGCCTGATTGGCAGGACTTTGTTTGTCGATTTACCTTGGTGACCACCTTGCTTTTACCAGCGGTGATCGTGTGTGCGGTGGTACTACTACCGAATGGACTGATCCATCTGCCAATTCTCAAGGCATCGCCCGCCATTGAAAATTCCGTCGGCGCGGAAAGAGACTCGCTGTCGGCAGAAAAACTGGCTTACGCAACGGGCCTGAATTCAAAGCCACTGCAGTCCAACAGCGCTCTTGGCGAATCGCCACAGTCGGCGGGCAGGCATCAAGATGAACCCAGCCGCAACGATGGTGCGAAGACCGTTTTCCCAAGTCAGGATATGGAAAGTGCCTCGCTGGTTTACGGAAAGTCGAATTCTGGCAACGTGGATCGAGCCGGAACCTGGTATTCATTGACTAATTTGTTGAGCCAGTTGTCGGTAGTCGGTTGGGGATTCCTGATTTGGATCACGGGAAGCTTGATACTCACCGTCTATTTCGCAGTTGGCTGGGCGGGGCTGTTTCTGCTTCGGAAATCGGTGGTTCCGGTGACTGCTCAGGTATGGGTGAGCCAATGCCAGCGAATTTCGGCGCGGCTGAATCTGAACAAGCCACCTTCCATCGCTTGTTCACCCAACGTTTCTACCCCGTTGATTGTCGGCATAGCGAATCCGCTGATTCTGATCCCTACCAAGTTGATCAAGCAAGAATCGCCTGTTGATGAAATTCAGGTAAATGCAATTTTAAGTCACGAAGCAATGCACATTAAGCGTCGGGACACCAGTTGGAATCTGCTTTCCTGCTTTGCAATGATCTTGTGGTGGCCAGTGCCAACCATCCATTTGCTGCGCAGCCAAATGGCTTGGGTGCGAGAATTACTTTGTGACGCAAATGCGATTCAGGACGTTGGTGCAACTGGCTATGCTGAAACTCTGTTGCACTTGGCAACCTGTCCTCAGCAAAAACGACTGGGCGTCGTGGCATTGTCCATGCGACCTTCCGCTCGAGTTCTGGAATCACGGATTCGCTGGATACTTGATCGGTCGTCCGCATTCAAAGCTCTGTCTGGTGGTCCCAGTCCATTAATGAAACGGTTGGTTTGGGTTGGCATGGCCTTGACCATGGTTGCTTCCGTTTCGATTCGATTTGTAGCAGGCAACTATATCGAAGCACCGGCAGTCGCTGCTTTGCAACAGGAAGGCTCGAGTGTATCGGGGCGTGTTCTGAAAACGGGCGACTTGGCAGTTTCAGACGCGACCGTATACCTTGTGGAGCTGCCAGAGGATTATTGGATGCTGCCGGTTGATTTCGTCACTCAACAAACCGATGAATCCGGCGTATTCGAATTCAGCAATGTGACGCCCGGAAACTATATGGTTTGGGCTGAAGCAGAAGGGTTAACTTCTCTGGAAAAAATACTGCAAGGTAAAAGATTTGTTGTCAAGGAAAACGAAGACCCTGAGCAAATTGATTTGCAGCTAATCGAAGGATGCAATTATCGAGTTCACGTCACTGCGAATGAAGACGGCCAGCCAATCGCCAACGCGGAAATTTCGTTTGGCTGGAGCGATACGGGGCGAACCTATCAAACCGATGAAAACGGTATCGCAGATATCCAGGGGCTGGCTCAAAACACCTGGTACTTCGTCGTTAAGGCGGAAGGCTTCGCGACAACGTTTGACAAGAAGGCATTGCAAGACCTGGGCACGACGACTGATATCCATTTTTCACTGGAGCCGGGCTCCACCATCAGAGGAGTTGTGACCGATCAAAACGGCTACTCGGTCATTGATGCGGAAGTCTATTGCACGACGGACGAGATAGAGATGGCTCCGAGTTTCGGAAAAGTAACCACAAATATGCAAGGCGAATATGAAATTCATGGCGTGCCACGAAATCACAAACTGAGAGTGTCCACCAGTCCGGACGGCTACGAACGGCAACTAGTAGAAACGTCAGTCGATCTTGCTGAAGAGTTGGCGGAGGTCGATTTGGTTTGCAAAAAACTGCCCTATGGCGGTGATGTGATCGTTTCTGTTGTGGATGAGGACGGCTTGCCAATTGAGGGTGCCGAACTTTTTAATCGTGGAACTTCCAGCGGGGATGTGCGAACGGCAACCACTGATGCCGAAGGCAAGGGTCGTTTGGTAAATATGTACGAATACGATGGTGCTCATACGGTTGCCGTAAGGGCAGAAGGAAAGATGCCCACTCATTTCAATGTTGAACCGGGACCGGTAAAAGAACCGGGCGTCAGTACCATTGAACTGAAGAAAGGCAGAACGCTGCGAGGTCAGTTGGTAACCCCCGAGGGAAAACCGGCAGCCAACGTCAGTGTTTTTCTGTACGAAGTTCACCGGCCTGATTTTGGTGGTTGCAAAGATTTGAAGTGGCCGCGACTCCGTACTGATGCGGAGGGCAGGTTTGAGTCGAATGAGATGCTGGACGGCAATACAAGCATCACCGTTTACACTCCAAAACAGTACGCTCCAATTGAAAGCCTTGAGGTACAAATGGAAGGTGAGCAGACGGAGATAACGATTAAAATGGAACCGGCTGCGCAGCTGCGAGTTCGCGCTGTAGATAGCGAAAGCGGTGACCCGATTCCGTCGTTCAACGTCAAACTGGCTCGAGTTGAATCAGGTGATATGCTGGAAGGCGATGTTCCATGTGGCGGAATTGAAGTTTCGATGATGAATCCAGGAACCAACGTTCATGGCTCGACGAAAGAATTTACCCTGGAAGGGCAAGCACCGAATGTTGTGTACCGATTAATTGTGTCTGCCGAAGGTTACGAAACTTTCCACCTGCCACGGATTCGCTGCGAGGTTGAGGAAGAGGTAACGAATGTCAGACTGGTCAAATCAAAGTGAGTGGCGGATTGGTCTGCAAAGCCCGACACTCATCAAGGATTATTCCAAATGTAGGTGGCAGTATAGAAACGTGCGGTGTAGTAACGTGCGAAGTAGAAAGATCTAGTGTAGAAAGATCTAGTGTAGAAAGACCTGGTGTAGAAAGACCTGGTGTAGAAGAGTCGGGTGTAGAAACATTCGATTTCGGCATCGGATGGGTCAAGCCAACCTGTGGCCGTGTCTCCATTGAGCCTGAGCGAGCGATCTTTCAATTCTAAACCACGCCCAAAGTCGGCTTGCTGTGCAACCTATTATTCTCCTGCACATTTCACCACCATGGTGAAAGACACTGAAGCAGAGTTAAAAAATCGATGGGACCGTCCAGTTGTTGCAGCGGCCGTTGTTTTTGTTTTTGTGGAAGCTCATTGTCGATAAATGTTGACGAAACCAGGAATCCTCCACAGGATTGGCAAGCGAAATATGTTTTGCCGCCATGCCCGGTTTCCGTTAAACAGGCGCTGCAATTTGGACATTGATTGGACAGCAGCACCCCCGAGGAAACACTTGTGCTCAGAACAATGTTGTTCCGACTGCAATATTGCTCCAGCTCGCCTTTATCGAACCATATCAAGTTACAAGTGGCGCAATAATCAAGCGAGATGCCGGATTCCTCTACAGGCCGAAAAGATTGACCACACTTGTTGCAGGCAGGTCGGTCACGCATTGATCACCATTAAGTTGAAGGCACAAATCTAATTTCTCAAAAGCCTGAGCAGGATCAAGGCCAGGACAACCGAACCGGAAGGAGCGGTCTTCTACTCCTAAACCACGCCCAAACCAGGGCTTCACCTGCATTGTTTTGTTATGTCGCGTTTTCCCCAATCGTTTGCGGCCTGTAGTTCCAATCCCACCATTTTCCTGTTGAGAGAACTTCAGGCGAATGCTCGTGGCGCTCCACCCACTTGGCCACGTCGACCGGTCGGCCAACATTGTCAATGACGCTGCAAAGGGAGTCAAACGTATCCAGAAATTGAGGCGTTTCCCCCAGCCAGAATTTCCGGGACAATCGCTGCCAGCCAGCACTGGTTTCAATGCGAAGCACTCCCTCCGATCCATGATCTGCATCACCAAAGTTTCGGCGAGTTGGTAACCCATGCGATGTCAGCATATTTCCATCCATGCGCTTTTGTATTGTTGCAATCTCACTTTGGATCGATGGGCAATCCAATTCGATTTCGAGTAACCGGATGTCGACATTAGGCCATTGAAGCCCGGGAGTCTTCATGTCGGCACTTCGATCCCATTTGGCAATTCTAGCGAGCGGAAGAAGATAGCCGAATTCATCGTCACCGCACGCTTCGCAGTAGATTCGGCATGATCGAAAAGTAGTGAACGACGAATTGTTCAGGTGCAATGACGTCGACGCCTCGACATAGCTGTTCCCAACCGAGGCAGCTTCATGAATCGTATCGGGGCCGGCTACGAGCATGTTTCCGAGTCGCAAAATCACTTTGCGATTTCTTTTTGGCATTCAAAGGCTTTGAGGTTAAGCGGAATAACGTCCGAGATCACCGAGTTGGAATAGTCGGGACAAGTGAATTCACCACTCTAAGGCCACGCGAATCCAGACTTTGCGTGCATCATGATGTTATGTTGCGTCCTGCAGCGGCAAATCGTCCAGCCAGAACTTGCGAGTTTGACCAAGCTCGTTGGCCTGCCAAATCATACCAGATTCAGCATGCAAACAGGAAAGCCATTTTCCGCCGCGTGCCCACGTATCAATGCAAACCGCATTTTGATTCGCGATTGGCTGGCCTGATTTTTGTGACGTATGGCCACAAACCATCGTTTTGCCGGATTCATGTTGTGGTGGATCATTGAACTGTTCCCAATACAGCATGAAGTCAGGTTGATCCGACAGCCGAACGTCGGGGTACGCGTTTCCGTGAACGAAGAAATGAGTATCGGTTTCAAAGTATCGGAGCAGGTCTTCGGACATCGCAAGCCTAAAGCGATCGTTTTATTATCCAGACATTCGGTTTTAGTTGAACGAAAAGCCTAATTTTTCCTCAAGAGCGTCCTGTTCCGATCTGGGCATGCTGTCATACATTACGCGCATCGTATACCCGCCGACCAGTTTACCATTTTCGACATAGCTCCAATCAACGACTTTTTCTGATGGAACTCGTAAAATTTCACCTGCGCTTATCGTTCGCGTATTCCGAGGCGTATTGACAAGCGTGCCTTCAAAAATGCCATCATCGTGTGAAACATCAATGAGCCAAACATAAGCGTTTCCAAACGCACCCTCAACCTTCATTTTCACGCCAAACAATTCGCGAGAAGGCTCGTTCTCGCCTAGGTCTTCGATAAATTCATTCAAGGTGTTCCTTGCGTGTTCGATAGCTTCGTTCATCACAGGGTTCCCCTCTTGATACTGCACTACAGGGAAGCCTTCTTTGTCTGTTGGCGTTTTGGATCTTTGGATTAACAGCAATGAAACCAGCACTACGATGCCAATGATTATCGCGCGGCCTGAAATATGGATTTCGTTACTCATAGCAAATTGCAGCTAGTCTGAATGACGTCTACATTCACCCGGTCGCGACGAGTGATTGTCCATTTCAATACGCCCGACTTCGCGACTCGGGTGCAATGTTGTGTTATGCCGTTTTGAACGGTCAGCGATCGTAATAGTACGCCTGAACCCAGCGGTAGTCACGGTCATTCGCAGCACACCAGTCCGCAAACGAATCACTGCCAGATTCTTTGAACGTCTGCCAGTCGTGAACCTTGCTGTATAGTTCGCCGAATTCGTCTGCGAGTGCTGGGGCGATCTCAGGATTGGAAAAATCGGCTGTCAGAGCCTTTGCGCGATCCAAAGTTATGATCGCAGTGTCGATTTCACCGATGAAGTAGTCCGGCAGATGATGGCATTGATGGTCAACATCACCTAGATCGCGCGATACAAGTCTGTAGCGAGATATATCGTCTGTGGCGTCAAGTGCAAGAGCGTTTGAGAAATGCTCGTGATCGCCAGTTGCGAATCCGAGCCAGCGTTCCGGTATTGCGTTTGATGGTTCTGATGTTGCCCATTGCTCCAGCGTTGGAACGAGGAGCTGCATATTGAGCGTCGTTGGAATTAGCTGATGAACCTTGGGGTTGCGTAGACTGGTGGAGTAAATCCAGTCGGCAAATTTGTTGCGGGCATTGTCGTCCCAGTCTGATGCCTCGGCAATTAATTCGGTGATCGCCTGTAGCGCCTGTGGACGCAGCCCCTGTTCACGAAGGCGGCAGAATTGGGCAAACAGGGACCATTGCTGCTGATCAGCAATTGAATCAGCAACTGCAATAAGGCCTTCGAAGTTCTGTTGATTCCAATACCACACAGGAAAATCGTCACTGAGGCATAACGTCCGGGATCACCCGGTTGCCGCGAGTGATAATGATTCAATTGCAGGCCCGTCGGCAACTCGGGTGCATCCGTGTGTTATCCGCCGATGCGGTTGGGCTTGATTTCGGGAAAGTGCCCAGTCTGGATTATACGTTCAAACGCGGTTGCATATAGTCTCTTGTCGAATTCAAGCGCGTCACGTTGTGGCTGACCGTTCAAATGGAAATGCCAATCTGACGAACCGACGATTACCGACGGTTTTTCCAGGTCTTCAAATTGATCTGCAGTTATGTCGACGACGATATCGTCCCGTTGAATCCACTCATGGCCAGTGTTGCCAGTTTCCCCGTCTGGCCTATCGCCTTTGAAAATAAGGAAACCGTCAATTCCAATCGTATCGAAAGTGACAAGGAGTAACGAACTGGCGTGGCTGCAGCATTCAATCGGAAATCGCGATAGATTTGCAGCGCAACCCTCAAAGTTCGCTATCTCCATCGACTGCCTAAGTCGGGATGCGACATCAACCAAAGATCCAAGTTCTGCACTCATGTTCGAGCATGGAGGCGGAT
>CAZOXC010000075.1:0-9098 GCA_964583205.1 uncultured Pirellulaceae bacterium
CATCGGCAATGGTTGGTTCTTGATTCTGGATTCGTTTCCATTCTTCCATTGAGCAAGCCAGGATCAATTCGAAATCTTCACCATCGGATAGAGCCGCCTGCAAGGCCGGATGTTCGGCCGACTGCTTGACGGCGGCAGCCGAAATTGGAATTGCATCTTCTTCAATTCGAAATCCGAGTTTCGATGCGTTGCAAATCCGACTGAGATCAAGTGACAGGCCATCACTTACATCTGTGGCGGCGTTGATCTGGAATTTGCTTGCCAGACGTTGGGCCAGCTTTACCCTTGGTTCAAAAGAATAGTGCTTGCCTTCAATACTGTTGCCAAACGAACCGGAGACAAGAATACAATCTCCTGTCTGGGCACCGTCAAGTCTCCAGGCATTTTGATTGGGCAAGGTTCCCATTGCAGTCACGGAGATCACCAGTTGGCTGGAGCCGCAATTGGTGTCACCGCCGACCACCGGGCAATCAAATTGCTGCGCCAACTCCAGAATGCCCGAGTACAGTTGTTTGATTTGTTGAAGCTCAAAGTTGCGGGGCAGACACAAACTGATGATTGCGCTGTGGGGCAGAGCCGCCATGGCTGCCAGGTCGCTCAAGTTGACGGCCAGTGCCTTGCGACCCACCTGTTGCATCGTCAATCGTTCATCGAAATGGACGCCCTGGATCAACGAGTCAGAAGTGACCACCAGTTTTTGCGAGTGGCCTGTGGGCAGATTCAAAACGGCCGCATCGTCACCGATCCCGATGTGGATCCGTTCGTGGTTCTGGGGAATGTTTTCCGCCAGCCAGTCTAAGATTTCGTTTTCCATGTTTGTTGATCAAGCTCGCGGCTGCAGTTCCGCGAACCATCAACCTATTCTCGGCGGGCGACTCGGATTTGCCCGTACAGAGATTCGTTTCCGCGGAAAATGAAGAATTCAAAGTTTTCGCCTTCCAGCACTTTGGATTGTTGCAGAACAAAGGCGATATTGTCCAGCGACTCGGTCTTCCAACCGTCCATGGCCACAATTACGTCACCAGCCTGGATCCCTTTTTGAGTTGCCGGGCTGTTAACACGGACCTCGTCGACTCGCAAACCGTTCTTATAGTCGGCATGAACTTCAGGCAGTCCGGAGAGTCTGGTTTCGGTAACTCGAATTCCCAAATGCTGCCAGGCCAGATCTTGACCGCCCAGGCTGGCGTTGCCCGCAAGAGGTATCATGATCTGTTTGGTCGAGTTACCGGTCAACTGGACGGCGATGGTGTCGCCCAGTTTTCGATCAATCAACTCTCGGTACAAATCAATCCGTCTAGAGCATTGCGCTGAATTGACAGATTGGATTTGATCTCCAGGCCGAAGCCCAGCCCGTGAGGCTGGACTTTCTGGGTCGACCGTTTCGATTTTGAGAATTGGTTGATCGTTTCTGTAGACGGTTCGTGTGGTGAACCCAAGATTCAGTGAATCATCGACAATGTCTTCAAA
Organism: uncultured Pirellulaceae bacterium; assembly: GCA_964583205.1. Classification (GTDB taxonomy): domain Bacteria; phylum Planctomycetota; class Planctomycetia; order Pirellulales; family Pirellulaceae; genus CALMEE01. Next base: position 1,468 of record CAZOXC010000075.1, read on the forward strand.
CATGTCGGCGGCAATATCAATCGCATCGTTCACGGGAATGGCAAACGCGATACCTTGTGCGCCCACTCGGACTGCAACATTAACGCCGATCATGTCTCCGTCCATGTTCAGCAAAGGGCCGCCGGAGTTGCCGGGGTTAATTGCTGCATCGGTTTGGATCAAGTTGTAATAGACTTGTTCATCACTGACTTGAACTGTTCGGCCTAGTTCACTGATAATGCCGCGGGTTACCGTGTGTTCGTAACCGTAAGCGTTTCCAATCGCAGCCACGGACTCGGCCAGCATCAAATCTGATGATGTACCCATTGGTACCACGGGCAATGTTTGCGGTGAATTGATCTTCACGATTGCCAGATCAGAATCGTCATCCACGGCGACTAGTTTGCCGGTCGTGGTTGTTCCGTCATGAAGAGTGACTTCGATGCGGTTGATGTTTTCGACGACGTGGAAGTTGGTCAGGATGTAACCACGGGAATCCAGCACAACGCCGGTACCCATGCCGTTGACTTGTTTTGTATGTTGGACCGTCGAGCCGGCAATGGGAGTCTCGCGAACGACTTTTTGACCTCGGATGTTGACAACCGATGGACGGATCGCGGATACAGCCTGAACGAGTGGCGATATTCTACGAGTCTCTTTGTCATTGTTGGCAACAGTTTCATTTGCCAGCAAGTTTCCGATAGCAAGCGTCGCGGCCAAGGTCGCACAGGTGCGAATCACGCATGCACGGAAACTTATTATTTCGAACAAAACCATAAATCGTACTGCGTATTGCGGGATCGGGTCAGAAACCGATTGGAAAGCGGGAACAATCCAATGCTGGTTCACAAGTGCTAGATCGGGTCACTATGTTCGTTGCCGTTAGAACAACGCAACTATTCGGCAAAGAGTCGGCAAGTTACCCTGATTACCAGACTTGCCCCTCGATTCGCTCATTGAATATCCATTTTTGATATTCTGGCCACCAAAAATCCGCAGAGGATCGAATCAAAGTCTGAGAAAATCTGGCAAGCGTTTGGCTTTGCCATTTGTGCCAATGCAGGCCACAACCGTTCGTCCCTTGGCGATCAGCTGGTCGCCAAGTCTCGCTTCGTAGAGATGTTCGATACGGACGCCACGGCTTTTGACTACCTTGGTAGTCAGATGGACAATGTCATCGTAGGCGGCACCCTGGAAATATTCGCAACTGGCTTCGACGACAACCAGTTGAATACCCTGTTCTTCAAGCTCCCGATAACAATATCCACCCGCTCGGAACAGTTCGACTCGGCCGATTTCAAAATAGTTAATGTAGTTAGCGTGGTGGAGTCGGCCTTGCCCATCGGTCTCCTGGTAGCGAACTCGCAGTTCGATTGTGTGTTCTCGGAGCGAGAATTTTTGTTTTGGGAAATTTGGGCAGTTGACCTGCTCGGAATGATTCTTCATATTTTCGTGGGTGATTCCCGATAATTTGCTGGTAGGTGACTTCCGAGTGCAGAAATCGGAGCAACAAATACACTTATGTTCACGGGCCTGAAAAAACGGGTTCCTGACTAGAGGGGTTCAGGCCATGAGTCTAGGCGACAGTTACGGCGACGGCAGTTACGGCGACGGAAGTTATGGCGATGACTTCGGATCGGCCGTCGATTACGAAACGTTGCGCGGTCGCGATTACCCGTCGATTCGGCAGTTTACCGTATTCCTGGAAAATCGCGTAGGACAACTGCTCGAGCTGACTCGCAGGTTTGAAGGCAGTCGAGCTCGAATTGTGGCAGTCAATATTGCCGACTCCACAGAATGTTCGATCGTTCGCTTTGTTTTGTCGCATCCCGAACAGGGTCGCGAGGTGCTGGAGCGAGCCGGTCATGCGATGATCGAGAGTGACTTGATCGGCGTTTTACTTCCCAGCGACCGCCAGCCCTTGTTGAGAATTTGTACCGCTTTGCTGCAGGCCGAGGTTAATCTGGTATCGGCTTACCCGTTGTTGGTTCGCCCCGGTGGCAAATCTGCGGTAGCATTAATGGTCGACAATATCGATTTGGCAGTGCAGACGTTGACTGACAAGAAAATTTCAATGGTGACCGAGCAGGATTTGATTGACGCACTGGATGAAGATCAAAAATAAACGGGTTGCCTTGCGAAACTTCAAGATACTTCACCCTGAGAAACAAGCATGTCGATTCGAGTAACTTGTCCGGGCTGTCACAGCCGTTTCAACGTTAGCGAAAAATTTGCGGGCAAAAAGGGACCTTGCCCCAAGTGCAAAAAGACAATCGAAATCCCGGCCGAAGAAGTCAAGATCGAGGCCCCGGAATCGTTCGGCCCGAAAGACTCGGCGGGACGCGGCGTGCTGAAGCCGGTGTTTCGCAAGGAAGCCAGTATTTCGCCCGTGCAGATTGTCGCGATCGTCGCCTCCGTGTTGTTGTTCTTTGTGATCGCGTTGATCTTTCGTGTCATGGTGGAAGACAAGGTCAACTTTCCATCGATTGTCTTGTTCGTTTTTTCCGCCATTGTTGCCTTGCCGCTGGCTTTCGGCGGATACACTTTCCTGCGAGATTCTGAATTGGCTCCTTTTTCGGGGCAGGATTTGTGGGTGCGGCTGCTGATTTGTGCGGTCGTGTACGTGCTGTTGTGGTTTGCCATGCCGATCGCCTATTACACCTGGGGAAGCGAATGGGGAGTTACAGCATGGGCGTCAGCGTTCGTGGTCATGATCGGGATTGGTGGTGTCACCGCGATGGGCGCCTTGAACCTGGATTTCATTATGGGCGCACTGCACTATGGACTTTATCTGGTTGCTTGCGTGACTGGCCGATTGTTGGCAGGCTTCGGAGCGGCACCTGGAGTGATTGAGAATGATCTGCTGGATGATGCCGCCGAAACTGGGGAACCGATTACCCAGCTATTCATCCAATCAGCGCTTGAGTTGGTTGCCAACTTCAATTTCTAAATAGCTCAAGCGGGTTCATGATGTTCCAGATTCACTTGCTGCCGGAAATCCAGGCGTTAGACAGTGGCAAGTCGGTCATTCGGATTCCCGATCAGCAACAAGTACCCCTGACGCCTCGAATTCAGCGCTTGATCGACACGCCCCAGTTCAGACGCCTGGCCAGGATTAGTCAGTTGGGAATGGTCGCGCTGGTTTATCCCGGCGCTACCCATACTCGCTTTGAACATTCGCTGGGTGTCTATCGCATGGCGTTGTATTTTTTGCGACAGCTATCGCGGGTAGAAGCTTTTCAAAATCAAATCGACCAGCAACTGGCCCAGCGGTTTGTGGTCTCGGCATTGTTGCACGACGTGGCGCACTGGCCTTATTGCCACCCGATCGAAGATCTCGGTTTGCAAGGTTTAAGGCGTCACGAGGATCGGTTGCTGGACTATTTGGGTGGAACTGAAGTCGAGCAATTGTTGAAAGAGGATTGGGGGTTGGAGCTGCGAGCGGTCGCTGATTTACTTTGTGGGCAAACGGTTACGCCCATCGAAAAGGTTCTGTATTCGATGTTGTCCGGGCCAATCGACGTCGACAAGATGGACTACTTGTATCGAGACAGCTTGCATGCTGGAGTTCCCTACGGCCAAAATTTCGATCGGCAAAGACTGCTGGATAGTTTGTGCTTGAATCAGCAAGGCGATTGCATCGGAATCACGGACAAAGGTCGAACGGCGGCCGAGTTGATGGTGTTTGCCCGTTACGTCATGTTCAGCGAAGTTTACTGGCACCCCGCCGTTCGTAGTGCCACGGCCATGTTGCAGCGGGTTGTGTTTGAGTTATCAACGGATTGGAATTTTGAAGATCTGGTGCAGGCTGATGACCATCAGGCACATCGTTTACTGCATGAACAAATTGGTAAGTACCAACCAGAATTGGCTGTGTTGACTGATGGTTTGTTTGGTAGCGTGCGGCGGTTGTACAAGCGTTGTATCGAGTTCGATAGCTTGGACGGCGCCGCGATTTATCAACAGATTGCCCATCGCCCTTACCGAGAACTGGCGGGACTTGGCGACCGGGTTGCCGAAGCCTTGTCCGCTGCAACCGGCATGAAAATTCAGCCGTTTGAAGTTTTGATCGATGCCCCGCCGATGAATTTGGAAGTGCAATTCGATTTGGCCGTCAAACGCACTCGGCAAGGAAGTTTTACGACGCTGGGCGAGATGTCGCCGGTCGTGCGAACGCTTGCCACAAATCAATTTGATGATCTGGTCAAAAAGGTGCGAGTATTCGTGGAGCCGCGAATTCAAGAAGCGGTTTCGCAAGTAAACGTTGAAGGCTTGATAGGCGAACTGCTTTAGGCGGCTACCGATCAAATTCGGCCGCGCATCTTTCGAAAGCTTTCATCTCTTCCATGCTGCCAACGACAAGCGAAGTCCGTTGGTGAATGCTCTCGGGTTGCAGGTCGAGTATTCGTTGTTTGCCGTTGGTCGCCGCCCCGCCCGCTTGCTCCGCAATCATGGCGATGGGATTGGCTTCATACAGCAGACGCAATTTTCCACTGGGATGAGTGGATGTTGGCGGATACAGAAAAATGCCGCCGCGCAGAAGTGTGCGGTGAATGTCGGCGACCATTGATCCAATGTATCGCGAACCGTACTTGCGACCCAAACTGCCGTCTCGCATTTGTTGAGTGAACACCTGGTACTGTTCCGGGAACTCGGTCAGGTAGGCCTCGTTCATCGAATAATAAGGTCCGGAATCTGGCATGCGGATGTTTTCATGGCTGAGTACAAAAGCTCCAACCGCCGGGTCCAAAGTGAATCCGTGGACACCGTTGCCAACCGTGTAAACCATGACGGTCGACGAGCCATAAACAACATAGCCAGCGCCGATCTGTCGACGACCCGGTTGCAAAATCCATCGTGAAGGATCTTCGAAGTCGGCGCCTTCGGGCCGGCGGAATATGGCGAACGTGGTTCCCACACTCACATTTACATCGATATTGGATGAACCATCGAGTGGATCGAACACCACGGCATATTTCGAAATCGGCGACTTGTGAGGCATGGTCGCAGCAAATTCGTTTTCTTCTGAAGCTAGAATCCCCACACTCTCGCGGCAAGACAACGCGGCCGTCATGACGTGGTTGGAATAAACGTCCAGTTTTTGCTGCACTTCACCTTGAACATTTTCAGCTTCCGCACTTCCCAGGATGTCAGTCAATCCGGCGCGGCGAACTTTGGCCTGAATCTGCTTGGCCGCCAGAGTAATACCCGACAACAAAAACGAAAACTCGCCCGAAGCGCCAGGGAACCTCTGCTGCTCCTGTAAAATGTGCTGCTGAATGGTTTTCGGAACGTGTTCACGATCCTCGGGTATTACATATTCTTCCATCAGTCTTCCGGATAACAACGCGGCAAGTGCAAACTCATTATGATTCTTTGGATTCAGTTTTATAGGGGACACTTAAAGCAAAGTCACTCGCATTTGGAAACCCAAATTGAATAAAGTCCAGCTCTTTTGCGAATCGGGGAAATAGATCGTCGACAAATCCAGATTTCGCAAGTTGCTCAAGCCCTCCAGATTCCTGCGGAGGTATCGATTTAAGCAAGATCAACTGGGTTGTGCCAAGTTTCGATGCGATGATCGCGGCCATCGAATCGCTGGTCATCTGCCAACTGTTGCAGCCGGCCGACAGGCCACGAAATTCGAAATCTGCGGAATTCCGACAATCGATCAGTGTATCGGGGGGCAATCCTTCGCCGGCAGTTTCTGTTGAGTCGGCGGCCGTGACATAGTCTGCCAGCGTCTGGATCGGCCATCCGGTGATCGACGAGACGATCGTGGCGTTAATGAACATGGCCTCGATACAAGTGACATGGCAAGTCTCATCGTCCATGTTCAGGCGCCGTGAATGTTCAAAAATTGCTTTTGTCAATTTGCCGCCACCGACAACGTAGATTATTCGATCAGTATTTTGAAAACGCTTTCTGAATCTCAACAATCTCTGTTCAAGAAATGGAAGTTGCAACAAACTCCCACCAATTTTGACAATTCGAATTCGATTCGATTTAACCAATGATTCGGCCTGAAAGCGGACTTAAAAACTACTTGGACTCACAGTATCGAGTTTAGAGGCGAGTTTGGACAAAGAATATGCGGCCGCACATTGGCTGGCCGAGTCTCCAAATTCCTGGTCGAAAGAAATGACTCTGGTCGTCGGCGAGATTTTACCAATCAAATCGAGCGCCATTTGAGAACCTTCGCCGCAAACGATGACCGTCGCATCTGCATCTTGAAAAATTTCGAATTGAGGTTTGAGAAAGTCCAGAAGCTTTTGGGAATGCGCCGCCGTAATTTGTTGGGCGATCGATTCCAGCTCCTCGATCGAAAATTCATCGGCATCAGCGCAAAAGCAACGAGCCAGTCGCTGGCGGCTGTTTTCGATCGTCAAGGGCCGTCCGTCCGCCGTATTGAAATCGTTTGAGTCGGTGGGGATCTTGCCGGCAACCACCAATGCATCGGCAAGCGTAGAAAACAACTCCGCAGCTATCGGCAACTTGGCGCCATTAAGTTCCACCGATGAAGCAATGCTGCAAACGGGCGAGCGACGGCAGCCCAGGTAGAACAATTCGTGATTGCGAATTCGATCCAGGTCGCAACTTGAGCCAGTCCCGACCAATTGGTTGCGCAGCGGGATCGCGTCTGTGGTTGTTGATCCAATGTCCAGCAGCAAACCATTTGTGATTTGAAAGTGGTCGGCAACAAAACTGGCAGTTGCATGCCAATTGGAAGCCGCTGCAAGATTCCATTCCGAAATTGCCTGAGTGGCCGAGACCAGGCGACCATCGACCAGATAAAAGGTAACTTGCGAATCCGGAAACGCCGCCGATGTTTGCTGGACGATCCTGGCAACGCCCTGTTGTTTGTTTTCAAAGCAGTCGGCAAGTTCGCCAGTCATCGTCACGCGTATCTTGATTTGATCAGACCGACAAGCTTCCAGGCTGGAGTCCAAAAGCTGTTGAACAATTGATGAAAGTTGATGTTGAAGTTGATCCGGATGTTTCCACAACCGGAATGACTGGCTTAGACAAAAGCCCGTCTCAGAAACGCCCTTCAAGTTGGCACCGCCGATATCGAGTGCGATAAGCATTGCTGGTCAGCCGATCAAATCTATAACAGATTGCTTGAGATCCGTATGCTTGAATTCAAAACCGTCTCGTTGAATTCGACTGGGCGATACTCGAACAGAAGCCAGCAAGGATTCAGCAAACTCTCCCAGAATCAGTTTGAGTCCAAACCCGGGCGCCGGCAACATCGTCGGTCGATTGATTGCCGAGCCGATCGCTTTGGTGAGCTCGTTGTTGCTGCTGGGCGAAGGAGAAACAGCGTTGTAAACGCCGCTGGTGTTTTCATTGTCCAGGCAGTATTTGGTCATGCGAACCAGATCCTCGACGTGAATCCAGGAAACCCACTGTTTGCCGGAACCGATTCGGCCGCCAACACCCCAGCGGAAAATCTTTTTCATTTCAGGTAGAGCACCACCATGTTTTGCCAGAACGATTCCGATTCGCAATACGACCACTCGAACACCGTCGTCTTGCAGTTGAATTGCGGCGGCCTCCCATTCCTTGCACAGGTCAGCCAGGAATCCGTCGCCGCTGCCCGAGTCGCTTTCCAGAATGGTGTCTCCACGATCTCCGTAAAATCCCACGGC
>CAZOXC010000076.1:0-8947 GCA_964583205.1 uncultured Pirellulaceae bacterium
CCTGTGATCGACTACTTAGGTTGACTCGGTCTATTAAGCGTAGTTTTGATCGAGTCAATCGATGGGAGCAGACCGAAGATATTTTTCAGCGAGCGACCATGCGTCTGTATCAGTCACTGAAAGACGTCAAGCTGAATGATTCTCGACACTTTTTCCGATTGGCGGCGTTGCAGATTCGTCGCGAGCTGATCGATCTGGCTCGACATTATCATGGACCACAGGGAATGGGTGCGAACTATGCTACACAAATGCCCAAACAGGATGCCAGTCAAATAAATCATGCAGCATACGACGCTGCCGATCAAACAGGAAATCCTGAAGCTGCAATCGAATGGGGCGAATTTCACACGACCATTGAAACATTGCCCGACGAACAAAAAGAAGTGGTCGAGCTGCTTTTCTATCATGGACTGTCCCAGGAAGAAGCCGCCAACATCATGGACGTGAGCGTGCGTTCGGTCAAACGTTACTGGCGAGCGGCTCGTATGGCATTGCATGACAAAATGCAGGGCGAGTTTCCGGATATCGAATAAGCCGTTGGTCGGCACACCAACAGATCAACAGTCGAATCGAAACATTAGAATGAGCGGGCAAGCGGCGCGGAAATGAGCAAAGAGCGCGAAGCAATAATCGACCAACTACTGGATGAATGGGAAGACGCTTACGATGCGGGTTTGAATATCTCGCCGGAAGAGCTGTGTGCCAATCACCCTGATGTGCTGGAGGAAGTCCGCGAAAAGATTGGCATTCTGCAGACGATGGACAAGCGGCTGGCGGATCAATCTTCCAATGAGTCGGATCAGACTGATCACCGAGCCGATGATTCGTTTCGAGTCGATTCGAAGTACGACGATCTGGAGCAGTTGGACGCGGGTGGCCTGGGGATTGTTTATCGAGCAATCGACACCGAATTGAATCGCGATGTGGCGGTCAAGTTTCTGCGTGATCCTGGTCACGACCAGTGGGTGCTGGAACAATTCAAGGCCGAAGCCGAGATCACTGGCCGACTGGATCATCCGGGAGTTGTGCCGGTCTATGCCATGGGTAAGGCCAAGAGTGGCGAGCCCTTTTATTCGATGCGTTTGATTCGAGGAGACTCTCTGGAGCAGGCGATCAAAGAGTTTCACTCGAAGAAGAATATAATGAAGCCGGGCGAACGCTGGATCGAAATGCGCAGCTTGCTGACCAAATTCAGTTCGGTGTGCAACACGATCGCCTATGCTCATACCCGAGGAATTTTGCATCGCGATATTAAGCCTCACAATATTATGCTGGGCAAGTATGGCGAAACGCTGGTGGTCGATTGGGGGTTGGCGATTCCCTTTGAACGGCAGGGGCAATTTCGAGTGCTGGATGAGAAAACGCTGCTTCCTCAAAAAGGCGAGGGGCTTACGTCTTCGCCAGACGGGTATGGAACGCCTGCCTTTATGAGTCCTGAACAGGCAATTGGAAGCGAAGTGTTGGATGCGACTTCCGACATTTTTTCTCTGGGTTCGACCTTTTATAGAATGTTGACTGGTGAGCTTCCATTCGCTGGTAAGAATTCGCTTGAGACCAAACAGTTGATTCTGGAAGGTGAATTCAAAATGCCTCATCAGGTCGACCGCACAGTCTCTAAAGCAATCAGTCATATTTGTGCCAAGGCACTTGCGCATCGGAAGGAGGAGCGATACCAAACTGCACTGGAAATGAGCGAAGACATCGAACGGTATCTCGCCGACCAGCCGGTCAGTTGTTACAAGGAATCCCGGGGCCGCAAGATGGCTCGCTGGGCCAGACGCAATCGCTCCGTTGCACAATGGATGACGGCGGCGTTAGTGATGGCGTTTGCAGCGGCAGTCGTTACGTCGATCGTGCAGTTTCGGGCGGCCGATCAACAGGCTCGCAATCAAGCTCGAGTTGACCAGTCACTGGATCAAGCGCTGGCCGCGAAAGAAAATGGTGTCAAGCTCTCGACACAGCTTCTTGCCAACTCGATCGAATTTGATTTGCAGAACAGATTTGCTCAACTTGAGAGGGCAGCCAAAGAAATCAGCCAGAGCGGCTGGCAAGACGATCTGGAAGAATTAACTGTCAGGCTGGAGAACATTCGTTTCGATGTTGATTGTGTTGCGCCTTCGCGAGGTTGGTTTATCGTTGGAGGCGAGCAGAATCCGATTTGCCTTTCCTCGGATCAATATTCTGACTCTCAATTCGCGAACGGAGTGTGGCAGGAGTTGCTCAAGTCGAATGTGTCGAGTCCACGAATCAGTTTTGTTACACCAGCTAGTGACGAAAATTCGGTGGCCGAGTGTTTGTTGCTGGTTCCCGTTGAGGGCTCGGAGGAGTTTTCAACAGTCGGGATGATTGTCAATTTGAGCGAGTTCGGTTCGATCCATGCGGAAGAACTGAAGTTGGCCGAAGGCGCGATCATGCGTCTGTTGGAAATTGGTAACCAGCCTCTGGCGTTTTTTCAATCTGACTCCGGTTCCAATGGCCAGTCGGCGGTGGACGTTGCATGGCTGCGGGGAGAAGTCGCAAAATCCGATACTCCGGTCCTGGCGAATGACCTGCCCGGCACCGTCAATTCCGCCATCAGAATCGCACCCATGACCCCGAAATTTCAGCCGATCGAATGTGATTGGTATCTATTGGTCGAGCAGTAAATCGAATCGCCCGAGTGTGTTGGGTGAGAGTCCTCAAGAGCTCGATATTTTGAATTTCCAGTGCCCATGAAATCGGTTATTTGCGTTTCAAAATTTTTGATTTGTGAGCCCGTTGACACTCGCCAAGAAGGCCTTAAACTCAACCTAAACTGTTTATTTTAAACCCTTAGATTCGGAGAGAACGAATGACTAGATTTGTTTTGGGCGTAGCTGCCTTGGCAATGATTTTGATGATTCCAGGCGCGGAAGCGGAAGCGACCAACTGGGGATGCGGTGGTTGCAATACCGGCTGTAACACTGGCTGCAACACGGGATGTTATTCCGGCTGCAACCAGACTTGTTGTCACACGACTTACCGTCGAGTGAGCACTTGTGTGCCCGTGACAACTTACCGTCGGGTCAACTATCGTGACTGTTGCGGCTGTTGCCAAACCAAGTGTGTGCCTTGCACGACTTATCGTCGAGTGAGCACTTGTGTGCCTGTGACTCGATGTCAAAGCACCTGCAATACCGGTTGCTACACTGGATGCAATACCGGCTGTAACACAGGCTGCAATACTGGGCCTCGTCGAGGCTTGTTCCGACGATTCGGTTGCCGTTAATCGCGGTATTAAAAAAGTTGTAGAAATACACAGAACCACCGAGTAGTAGACGGCTCGGTGGTTTTTTCGTGCGCTGAAATTAGTGAACTTTAGAAACTGCCGGGGCACTCGATTGGTTGCAACCAGCAATCGAATTCCTTAGGCTTATCCAATTGCGGCTGCCGGAATCGGCAAGCGACTTTCGAATATTTGGATGAAGACGGCGGGTAACAATGGCCTCAGCAGATTCAAACAATCAAATTCCCATTCGTCGTGGACCCTATCCCGAGTTGACTTGGGTTGCAGTAATTGTCGGTTGGGCGATAGGAGCTTTGATCGCAGTTTCGATTGCCTATGCGGCGTTGATTCTGGGATTTTCCATCGAGGGATCGGAGTTAGCTGCGATTCTGGGATGGGGTGTGTTGCGAGGCGTGATGCGGCGAACAAGTATCGTCGAAAACAATATTAACCAGACGATTGCATCATCCGTCAACGGAGCATCGTCGGGAATCATGTTTACGGTGCCGGCTCTATTTATTCTTGCGCGGACCAACGGGTTGGAAACGGTCGATGATTTCACGCCCTCGTTTATATTGCTGTTGATATTTGCTTCTGTGACCGGATGTATTCTGGGATTGGCATTTGTGATCCCGCTTCGCAAGCAGATGATCGACTACGATCGGCTGGCCTACCCGGGTGGAATCGCGGTGGCCACGATTCTTAAATCGCCGGGTGCGGGGATGAAGAAAGCGATGTTGCTGCTGGGAGGGGCTGTGTTCTCCGGCATCGTCGCGATCATCGTGCAGATGGTGATGGGGGCCAATCATGATTGGCACATGGGCGATCAATTCGGTTTGCCGCCGATGTTGAACATTGTGTTTTATGTTTCGGTGTTGACAGTCGGTGTGGGGTTTTTGTCGGGCAAAGGCGGATTCTGGTTTGGTGCGGGGGGCTTCCTCTGTTATTTCCTGATCTCGCCGCTGTTGATGTTGGTGGGAACGGAAAGTGTTCAACAATTGGTGGACCATCCCGAATCGATGCGAGGTCAGCTTTATCGGCCAACCGGGATCGGCATGCTGATTGGAGCCGCGATTGGAGGAATCATCGCTGCGTTCCCCTTGATTCGTTCGGCGCTCAGATCGATGCGTGCCGCCAGCAAGAGAGTCAAAGAAGGCGGGCACGAAAATGACGAAATGCCCATCAAGCTACTTTATGCGGCCGTCGTGTTCGGCGCGATTGCGCTGGTCGCGATCGCTTATATGTCCGTTAGCGAGATGAGTTGGTGGCGGGCCGCTTTGATGGCGATTCTCGGTACACTCTGGATCTGGGTGGCTGGAGTGATCGTGGCCGAGTGCATTGGGCGGACCAATTGGTCACCGCTTTCCGGCATGACGTTGATCGCAGTTACGATTGTGGTGTTAATTGCCAAGTCCGGTATGAGTGCTCCGTCGGCCGTGGTCAGTTCGATGGTTGTTGGCACGGCGATTTGTCTGGCGGTATCGCAAGCAAGTGACATGATGCTGGACCTCAAGTCCGGCTATCTGGTGGGCGCGATTCCTCGGCGTCAACAGTTCGCGCAGTATATCGGCTGTTGGCTGGGGCCCTGTATCGTCATTTTTGTGATGATCCTGTTGAATTCACAGTACAAGATCGGAAGCGATGCCTTGCCGGCACCGCAAGCAACCGCGTTGGCTTCTGTGATGGATGGAATCATGAGCGATGATGTTCCGTCCTATCGGTACTCGGCAGGAGCAGGGTTGGGTTTACTGCTGGCTTTGAGTGGTTTGGGAGGAGTCGGAGTCCTGATCGGGCTTGGGTTTTACATGCCGTTCAGCATCGTGTTGACCTATACGGTTGGAAACATTCTGCGAATCTGCGCCGATAAATTCCTGGGCAAAAACTGGAGCCATGACGTCGGAATTCCGATTGCGGCAGGTTTGATCGTCGGTGAAGCACTGGTGGGTGTCGGCTATGCGTTGGTCAAAGTCATTTTTAGTGGATAGAAGCAAGCGAGAAATAACATGAGAACATTAGGACACATATTGTTGTGGCTTGGATTCATATCTGCAGCGCTGGCCGCCGTGTTTCAGCATGAATTGGATCTGTTGCCTGAAGCTGAACAAACGGCACTGCGTGAATTGGAAATGGAATCGTCAATTTCGCAGTATGACCTGGAAGAGTTGACCGACAAAACGATTGTTGAATTGTCTTCGAACGAATTCCTTGGCTTGCTGGAAAGTGCCAAGCCGATCATGGAAGCTCGGAAGGAAGCCGAGAAAAAAGCTGCCGCAGAAGCCGCCGCCAAAGCACAAGAAGAATCGAAAGAACGGGAACCGGAAGAAGAGCCTGAGCTTTCCGAAGATGAGAAGCTGATCCTGCGCAAGAAAGCTAAGGCGATTGGCAAGTACGATTTTATAAAACGGCGCTCATTGGGAGTTGAAAATCGCTGGCCGGCGGTGAACTGGCTATGGTTCGGATTGTCGATGGCGGTGGGAATCGCTGGAGTGGTTCTGCTCAGGAAGACCGCACAAAGCGAAGCTGCCAACGAAGGCAAAGTGGAAGAAAATTATGCGATCGTTAATAAGATGGCTCGCTTTTTACGAGACAGTGTCGCAAAGTTGGACAGAGAGGTTGCCTCGCTTGCTCCTCAACAGATCGTCGACCGAATCGACGACGAATTCTCGCCGGCCTTCAATGATTTCGCGGAGGCTCGCAAGTCCATGATTCAGCGATTTGATCTACAGACATACTCCGATGTAATGACTCAGTTTGCCAGTGGCGAGCGATTCATGAACCGAGCCTGGTCGGCAGCAGCCGATGGATATATGGATGAAGTTGAAGACTGCGTCAGACGCGCCAACGGTTACTTGAGCGAAGTCGTTCGATTGCTGGAAGAAAATGAAAAGGGAACCAAGGTCTAGTCGAATTAGTTCGAGTGTTGGCCCTTGGTTTGAGTGGCGGAAGTAATGTATTCCGTCTGATGGTATTTCTGCCAAGATTCAAAACCAGAATTGAATCGGCGTTTAATATCTGAAGTGCCTGATTTGCTCGCCGCTCTGTCCGATCTCGGTCATCGCTTCGATGCCGATATCAAGATGCGTATCGACCCATTTACGAGTTACCATTTTGTCGGACTCCTGGGTCTTGATGCCCGCATTGGTAATGGGAACATCTGAAACCAGCAACAGAGCACCTCGGGAAATTTCGTTGTAATGCCCGACGATGAAAATCGTGGCTGTCTCCATGTCGATTCCAATGCAAGTCATCTGCTGCAAACTGGTTCGAAATTCCGAATCATGTTCCCAAAGTCGCCGATTGGTCGTGTAGACCACACCGGTTCGGTATTCAAAATCGCGTTTGACGATTCGATCAGAAACGAATTTGTGCAACTTGAAAGAAGGTAATGCCGGGACAGCCGAGGGCAGGTAGTCGAGACTGGTTCCTTCGCCTCGGATTGCCGCAATTGGCAAAATGAAGTGACCGATTTCTGTTTGTGCTTTCAAGCCACCGCACTTGCCCAGAAACAGTACTGCTTTAGGTTTTTTGGCAATCAACAAGTCCATAATCGTGGCTGCATTGGCCGAACCGATTCCAAAGTTGATCATCGACAAGCCGGCGGAATTTGTGGCGGCCTGCATGGGGCGTCCGATGCCCCTGAGTTCGCAATCGAAACGCTCACAGAACTTGGTGAGATAGTTGTCGAAATTGGTTAGCAGAACAAAATCCCCCAGTTCTTCCAGCGGCATGCCTGTGTAACGTGGAAACCAGTCGGTAGCGATCGCTTGCCGATCGATTGTGCCAACTTGTTCTCTGGGAAAGCTGGGAATCGTAAAATTGTTTTCATGCTCGTCCATTGTTCCAGTCGCTTCCTGTTGGTGATTCGAAAATGACTTGATTTGGAGTTTAACAATTCCTCAACGAAAAACGAGGGTCCGGCGAGCCAATACAAAAACATGCGAAAAACGGTTTTCTGCCGGCTTAGATGTGTTACGTGGTAAGTGCATCCATTAAATTAATGGTGTGAAGGCTGAACCCAAAAATTAACTGGAGAAAAGAGTATGAAGATTCTGTCCACTCTGATTGTTGCTTGCTTGTCAGCAAGTTTGCTGTGCGGAATTGCTGTTGCACAGGAAGATGATGTGAAGAATGAAACCAAGTTTGTTGGCAAGTGGGTTGTCGATCTGGAAAGGACTGAAAGTTATCACGACGAAAAGGGCACTGAATTGCCGGATGATTTTCTGGACGAAATTGATGGTGTCTCGATTGAATTCACAGATAGTGAGAACGTTACGCTGAAGGCGGGCGTCGGTTTTGAAATGGAAGTCCAATGGGTTGCCGAGCCAGATGAAGACGATGAGAACAAGTTCGAACTTAAACTAATGGGTGAAGGTGCACCTGATCGAACCGCACAGGTCACCTTCCTCGATAGCAAAACAATTGTGCTAAAACCCGGTACAGAGCCAGCCGCAGTAATGGTGATGGATACTTCTGGCGCTGAACCTGCTGAACGCCTGGTGGGTGTCTGGGTCGGCGATGCAGATAGCACGGCCGAGATTATGAAAAAAGATGGAGTTGATGAGCAAGAGATTGAAATTGTTTCTGAAATGGTCGCTGGGTTGAAACTGACTTTTCAGGATGATGATTCCTACACCGTCGAGTTGTCTGGCGAGAAATTTGAAGAGGGAACCTGGGAAGTGACCGAGGTTAACGATGATGGGACTTTTAAAATGGTTTCTACAGCGAATACTGATGAAACCAAAGATTTTATGGTCGAATTCCTGGAAAACGATATGGTCAAGTTTCAACAGGGTGAAAATCCACCGGCAATCTGCAAACGGGAAATGTAACAGGTAGAGCGAAATTAGGCCAAAAGACTCCTCTGTTAACAGAGGAGTCTTTTTGTTTTGGCATTGATACAAGTGCACGAGAGCAAGGTTTTGAAATCATGAAAATTGTGATTCTGGATGGGCAAACACTGAATCCTGGCGACAACCCCTGGACCGAAATCGAACAACTGGGTGCTGTGGAAATATTTGCTCGGACACCAGCAGAGGAAATCGTCAATCGTTTGGCAGGTGCCCAGGTTGCTGTTACCAACAAGGTTCCACTTGATCGAAATGCGTTCGATGCGCTGACTGATTTGCAATTCGTCGCAGTGACGGCGACTGGATTTAATGTTGTCGACGTGCAGGCTGCCCGGGAAAAAAACATCCCTGTTTCCAATGTCCCGATCTATGGAACTGATACCGTCGCGCAGCATGTGTTTGCCTGTTTGTTGTCTTTTTTGCATCAGCCTTATCAGCATGATGCCGCGGTACGAAACGGCGAGTGGGAACGGCGAGGCGACTTTTCGTTTTGTCTGCATTCATTGACCGAGTTGGCCGGCCTGACAATGGGGATTGTCGGATATGGGCGAATTGGGAATCGGGTTGCTGAAATTGCGTCCGCCTTCGGGATGCAAGTGATCGCATACAATCCATCCAGCAAACCCGCCCCGGATTTGAATAAGTTCGAGTGGGTTTCAAATGAAGAATTGTTTGCTCGATCGGATGTGGTCAGTTTGAACTGCCCGCAGACAAGTGAAAATGCAAGATTCGTTAATTGCGATTTGATTTCGACGATGAAGCCGACCGCAATTTTGATCAATGCCTCTCGAGGCGGTTTGATAAACGAAAGCGACCTGGCAGATTGTGAGTTTTGGATTATCGCTAGTATCAGAAA
>CAZOXC010000077.1:0-8874 GCA_964583205.1 uncultured Pirellulaceae bacterium
ATCCAGAAATCATCAGGTTTTGATCGTTCATTGCTGGGCCAGGAATTTGTGGTCGACGAAAACAGCGAAGCCGTGTTCTCTCACAATGAACAGAATTTGATGCTGTGGTTTGTCGATGACAACACTGTCGCGATGGGTTCCGGCGAAGCGTTGACCAAGGTCATTCAGCCGCACATGGAGAACGATCAATTGTTCTCGTCAGGCAGGATGAATGTGCCGGCTGGAATCAGAGGTAATGCTTTCATGGCTCCCGTTCGACCAACCTTGAAAAATGTGCTTTCGCCTTTGACTGGATTTTCGCCCGAGTTCAAAGAGATACTGAAAATTGTTGATACACTTGATCGAATTGAATTCAGCTTCGATTTGTCGAACTCAACTATGGGCCATGTGAATTCTCGACTGGCAGATGAAAGTTCCGCCAGGATGATGAAGGGGCAGATCGACAAGAACTTCAAAACAGTTGTTGAATCGATGGCTCAATTTGGAGAATTCGCCAGCCAGATGCAGGATGCGCAGATGGTTGAATCCCAATCGATGAAACTTGTTCCAGATATCATGCAGCAATTGCTTGGTAGCGGCACCAAAATTCGGCAGGAAAACAATCGGGTCTCGATCAGCTTGACTCGTCCCGAGAAACTTAACGAGTTCCTGAAATTGATGGTGGTTGATGCCAAAGCGCAAATGAATATCTTCAAGCGGACTGAGAACATGCAGGCGATCACGACAGCGATGCTTGAATACCACGACGCCAATGGACATTTCCCGGCTGCACACTGGAAAGCTAACGAAGAGTCGCAGCCCTTTGGTTGGCGAGTCGCCCTGTTACCCTCGCTGGGTGAAAAGGAACTGTACGACAAATTCAAATTTGATGAAGCCTGGGACAGTGAACACAACATGGCTGTAGCCGAATCTATGCCTGAAGTTTTTTCGAATTTGGATGGCCAGAAGACTTCACTGCATCTCCTGGGCGGTACCCATGGGTTGTTTGATGGCGAAACTCAAGTGGCATTGAGTGAGATTATTGACGACCACGAAAAAACCGCATTGATTGTCGAGGGCGGCAAGAGCACCGCAACGTATTGGCACGAACCTTCCTCGATTGCTTTCGACAAGGATGGAGAGTTGCCGAAACTGGGACAGAAAAACGAAAACGGCGTGATCGTCGGACTGGCGGATGGGGCCGTCAAGATTCTCTCTCGTTCCTCTGACTCCAGCTTCCGAGCTGTTTTGAGTGCTAATGGAAAAGATCGAGCTGGGCGAAGTGCATTTATTGAATTGATTCCGCAGTAAAGAGTTGCTTCGTCGAATCCGGGACCGAGATCACTCTCGTCAGCGAGGCAGATGTGTAGTCCGGAAAATCGCGATTAAACGCATGTTTTGAGCGAAAATACTCCTTAACATCTGCCCACTCCTGAACGAATTCTTGCAACAATTGATCGTTTTCTACTAATCATGAAAAGTCTACTTTCTAAAGGTTCAATATCAAAAGGCGTACAGTATTATACTGCTACACGGGCAGAGCTTTCAGACCGTTTATGTATGGAATTTTAGAATGTTGCAACAAGAGAAAAACGTCAAAGTAAATGGTAAAAGGTGGGCCGGATACGCAGCTGCAGGTGTTGCTGCGTTGTCCGCAAGTGCCGAAACTGCAGAAGCCGACATCACCCATGTGGTTGTCAATCAAAACTGGGGCACCAACGACCTTTATTATGGTTTGGTAGCACCAGCTTCATTGAATTTTTTCCACAATGGAAGTTTTGGTGCATACGTAGGCGTGTATGTCGGCGGCAGCATTGGTGGTGATGTCGTTGGATTTAATGCGAATGGGTACAACTATCTGTCCAATTTGGCTGCTGGTGCTAATGTTTCAACCCAGGCATTTCTAACATCAGTGTTCGGAACGCTGGCATATAACTCTGGGTATACGAATAGCCAGTTTTTAAACACTGGAGGATTCTTTGGATTCAGTTTTGATGCTGGTGCCGGTCTTCAATTCGGCTGGGGCCGAGTAACCTCCAACTTGGATTCACCAGTAAACACTTACACGATTGTGGATTACGCTTTTGCGGATCCGGGCGAGTCGATCGCGGTCGGTCAAATTCCAGAGCCAACTTCGCTTGGGCTATTGGCATTGGGAGCTTGTGGCGTGATGATCAATCGGCGCCGGAGAAAAGCCTGATAGCGGCCTTTCGGCAAAGCATATTTGCGACTAAAAAAGTCACTCGATTCTCGAGTGGCTTTTTTCTTTTATCCAGGCATGGTTGGATCAAACATGATCGGTACAAATCGAAAAGTATTGCTGATTGGTTGGGACGGCGCTGACTGGGAACACATTAATCCATTGATGGATGAGGGCCTGCTCCCGAATTTAGAACGGCTGGTCAATGGAGGCACTATCGCAAATCTCGCGACCCTCCAGCCCGTTTTGTCTCCCATGCTGTGGAATTCTGTTGCCACTGGCAAATTTGCCGACAAACACGGAATACACGGGTTCATCGAGCCTGACGAAGAAAGTGGTGGCGCTCGTCCATTCTCAAGCATTTCCCGGAAGACCAAGGCGTTGTGGAATATTTTTTCACAAAACGGGCTTCGTTCAAACGTCATCAACTGGTGGGCCAGCCATCCCGCAGAAAAAATCAATGGCTGCGTTGTCAGCAATCTATTCAATGGAGTTCGAATTGACCCTGAAAAGGGTTGGCAGATAACACCAGGAACCATTCATCCTGCGGAATGCGAACAGGAATATGCCCCGTTCAAGTTTTTTCCAAATGAAATGGAACAGGCTCATATTTTGCCCTTCATCCCTGGTGCGGCCCAAATCAACCAGGAGGAAGACTCGCGCCTATCATCGTTTGCAAAAACCTTCGGCGAAATGATGACCACTCACTCAGTCGGAACGGCAGTTATGGAACTGCATCCCTGGGATTTCATGGCCATCTACTTCACCGGCATCGATCACTTTTCGCATGGCTTCAT
Organism: uncultured Pirellulaceae bacterium; assembly: GCA_964583205.1. Classification (GTDB taxonomy): domain Bacteria; phylum Planctomycetota; class Planctomycetia; order Pirellulales; family Pirellulaceae; genus CALMEE01. The sequence continues at coordinate 2,977 of CAZOXC010000077.1, forward strand.
GCAATATCATCCGCCGAAACTGGACAATGTTTCAGATGAAGACTTTGAGATGTATAAGGACGTCGTGAAGGGCGCTTATCGTTTCCATGACCTGATGTTGGCTCGTCTGCTGGAACTGGCCGACGACGATACGACGGTCATTCTTTGTTCTGATCATGGATTCCAATCAGGAGCTTTTCGACCATTCGGTACGCCCAGAGAGCCGGCCGGACCAGCCGTTTGGCACCGACAATATGGAATCCTTGTCATGAAAGGACCGGGAATCAAACAAGACGAAAGGATTTATGGTGCCAGTTTGATCGACGTTGGGCCAACCATATTGCACCTGTATGGTTTGCCCGTCGGGGAAGACATGGACGGTCGAGTGTTGATCGAGGCCTTCGAGAATCCTGGCGAAATCAAGACCATCCCTTCCTGGAACGAAGTCGAAGGTGACCATGGAATGCATGATCAAGATATCTCGATGTCCAGTGCTCAATCCAATGAGTTAATGAAACAGTTTGTCGCGCTGGGATACATGGACGACTTTGGAGATGACAAAGAAAAACAAAATCGATCGGCAAAAACCGAAAGCCGCTACAACCTTGCCAAAAACCTGATGTGGCAAAACCGTCACGAAGAGGCTCTTAAGTTGCTCCAGGAACTGTTGAACGAATCCCCCTGGGAAGATCGGTTCATAATTCAACTTGCTGACTGCTATAACCGTGCCGGTTATCATCAACAAGCCATCAATCTCATTCAGCAAGCCTACGACTTTGAAAATACTCAGCATAACCAGGCGATCATCGTGTGCGCCAGGGCCCACCTCAATCTTGGCCAGGAAGAAACCGGCCTGAAGCTGCTTGGAGTTGCAACGCGGCGTTCACCGAAATTTCCTTTGCTTCATGCGCAAATTGGAGATGTACTGGCAAAGCTTCGCAGGTGGGACGATGCCAGAAAATCTTACTTGAATGCACTTAACCTTCATGGCGAATTGGCACAAGCGCATCAAGGACTGGCTCATGTTTACATCAGACAAGGTAAAAACCAGGAAGCGATCGATTCGGCATTGGATGCGGTTGGACTGATCCACCGCTTGCCCAAAGCGCACATCTATCTGGGCGTCGGCTTGGTACGCTCAAACAATTTGGAAAAGTCTGTAGTTGCGTTTCGAAATGCAGCTAAGTTTGCTCCGCAATCCAAACAGGCGCATCGCTGGTTGTCGCACGTGTATGAGCAATTGGGTAATAAGGTTCTGGCTGACGAACATAGGCGAATCGTTGCGGACCTGAACAACTTCCTGGATGAGGAGCGCGTAGAACAAGCGGATCGCGCCCAAGTTCTGTTCGAATTCCCGGTGCTGGAAGACGAAGCCGACCGACACAAACGATTAATTGCCGAAAGACCTTCGCCAAACGACAAGGTTGAAAAATCCGGCAAGACATTCGTTTTAGTTTCCGGACTCCCTCGTTCCGGCACATCTTTGATGATGCAAATGCTGAATGCTGGAGGTATGGAATCAATTACTGACGGCAAAAGAGAAGCCGACGAAGATAATCCCAAGGGGTATTTCGAATGGGAGGACATTAAGCAAATAGCCGGAAACCCGGATCTACTTGACCCGGCGGAATACGAGGGCAAGTTTTTAAAGACGATTTCGATGCTGCTTTCCAAAATGCCTGCCAAGCACGACTACAAAGTCATTTTCATGATGCGTCCAATTATGGAAATTGCGTCGTCACAGAAGAAAATGCTGGAACGCCTGGGCACTGAAGGCGCGGCAGTCGAACAAAAACGACTGATCAGAGAACTTGCATCTCATCGAGCAGAATCGTTGAACTTCTTGAAAACATCAAAGAACTTCGAGCACCTAACGGTCGACTATCCAAAACTGATTGAGAATCCCGATGAAATCATTGAGCAAGTAATCGAGTTTCTCGGCGACAGCTACATTACCAATCCTGACAACATGCGGTCATCTATCGACAAGAGTCTGTATCGAAATCGAACGAGTTGATTCGAAGCAGAGTTCATTCAATCCAGGACGAAATTTGCTAATCCTGACTTTTTGAAAGCTTTTTTAGCTTTGTCGCGGCCCATTTGTAATGGCTTCCTGTATTGGGCCACCAATAGCTGGCCAATGAAAGCTTGCCGGTCCAGGCAAATACGCTGGGAGTTAACACTTCCTTCTCTGGCATGTCTGCGACAACCTTCATCACTCGGCTATGCGAGAGTTTCAAGCGACGTTTGGCACTTGTCAAATCAATCGAGCGATACTTTTGGTCAAGTTGCTTGTTTAATCGAGGAGTGTCGCGCCAGGTATAACCGGCTGCCGGCAGCTTTACGGTTTTGCCTTTCAACCCAGCTCGATACCAGTCGAGAAACAGAACGTGCCAGGCGTAAAGGTGAATCAGAGTCTTGCGCAATGACTCGGATTTTGATTTTGTTAAATTTCCTTGTTCGACGAACTCGACTTTTTCCCAGAGGTTCTCCCATTCATTGACCGTTCGTTCGATCATCTGTGATTTAGATTTGAATTTCATTGGTTGCGAATGGCTAAACTGGTTTTTTGTCGATGAAGCATTTGGTAATCTAACGTCCGGGGAGTCATCCATCGTCTTGCGTCATCAATACCATCGCAACATCGACTTGATAAAAATCATGGTTGGTGAGAATTGTTCGGTAAAAACCATCGGTTTAAATTAGCAATCAAAGGTTTCAGGAATGAATGCAAGAAAGTGGATTCCATCGCTCGCCGTCGCTTTAAACTTGTTCGCCGGCTGTTTGAGCCCCGGCATTGGGCAGGTTAACGAGAGCTATACCAATATCAACTTATCTCAACCCAATTCCAATACAGGGAATCAGGATTCCGTGACTCAAACCACTCATACCGTTATCAGCGCCTCGAACAACACAGCTATGGAAGATGGAATTGTGGCCGAGGGCGATGGTTGGCAAGTCTCCAAACGCACTTTGCGAGGCGGACTGCAGGAGGGTGTCGAGTTAATTCAGGTCGATAACGGCTCGATGAAGTTTGCCGTGATCGTTACCCGCGGCATGGGAATCTACAAAATCGAAAGCGACGAACTGAATCTGGGATGGGATTCGCCTGTCAAGCAGATCGTGCATCCCCAATTTGTTGACTTGAACGATAACAGCGGGCTGGGATGGCTGGCGGGTTTCAACGAATTGGTGTGCCGCTGCGGCCTGGCGTTTGCCGGAGGGCCCGGCGAAGACAATGGCACAATGCTTACGCTGCACGGAAGAATCGCCAACACTCCGGCTTCGGAAGTGGAAGTCGTGATCGATGACGAGGCACCTCATACGATTCGAGTTCGCGGGCTGTTGGAAGAAAAAATGTTCAAGTTCGGTAACTTTGAACTGTGGACTGAAGTTTCCACAACGCCCGGCAGCAATTCGCTTCGCATCGATGATCGTCTGGTTAATCGAGGTGCCTATGATGCCGAGTATCAGTTGATTTACCACACCAATTTCGGCAAACCGCTGCTTGAAGAAGGAGCGAAATTTGTCGGAGCAGTCAACGAAATTTTTCCAATGGATAATTACGCAGGCAAGGATCTGGAATCCTTCGATACTTACCTGGGCCCGACGCCGAACTATGGCGAGCAAGTTTACAACATGCGGATGCGCTACGACGAAACCGGCCAGACCACGGTGATGTTGAAGAATCGCGATTCAAGCAAAGGCGTTGCTTTGCGGTATCACGTCGATTCGCTGCCTTGTTTTAACTTGTGGAAAAACACCGAGCCCGATGTCGAGGGATACGTCACTGGACTGGAGCCGGCAACCGGTTTTCCATTCAATCGCTCGATTGAACGAGCTAATGGTCGAGTTTTAAAACTGGCACCCGATACGGAAAAGAGGTTTCAACTGGAACTGACCATGTTGCCAAACAAAGAGTCAGTCGCCGACACTCAGTCGACTATTGAAGAGCTGCGAGGCGATAATGAAACCCAAGTGAACTCGTCACCGCCGAATGGACCTCAGGAACCTTCTTATGTCACCGTTCAGCATATTCTGATCGGCTTCGAAGGTTCGGTGCCCGGAAAAGAAATCTCTCGCACCAAAGCTGAAGCCGAAGAATTGGCTAACGTGATTTTGGACCGTGCGACCCAGGGCGCTGTTTTCGAGGACCTGGTTAGAGAATTTTCGGATGATGATCCAGTGGGCATTTATCAAATGGCGAATTACGGTTTGCCCGGCGATTACGATCCACCCGAAGTGGCCGACAAGATTTTTCCTCGCGGCGGCATGGTTCCGGCATTCGGCAACGTCGGCTTTCCGCTCAAATTAAACGACGTTGGCTTGGCCGACTACGACCCAGAAACAAGCAAGTACGGCTGGCACATTATCAAACGCGTCAAGTGACCTTAATTGCTCAAGGACCAACATGACTTTCCATGTCAAACTGAACTTATCATTGTTATTGACGGCGCTGGTCGCCTGGTCTTCGGCAAACGCGGAATCGCCGGACGAACGGCCGAACATCGTGGTGATTCTGGCCGACGACTTGGGCTATGGAGATGTTCAGCCCTTAAATTCGGAATCCAGAATTGAAACTCCGAACTTTGCACGTCTGGCAAATGAAGGGATGACTTTCAAGGATGCGCATTCACCCAGCGCAGTTTGCACGCCCACGCGTTACGGCCTGATGTGTGGTCGATATTCGTGGCGCACGAGCATGAAGAAAGGAGTTCTGGGCGGTTATTCGGAGCCTCTGATTCAACCGGACCGTCAGACGATTGCCGGGGTTCTCAAAACTGCAGGTTATCGAACCGGCTGCATTGGCAAGTGGCATCTTGGTCTGGGTTGGCAATTGAAGGATCAAACAGACAGGGACGCTGAGTACAAGGGAATCAGTGGCAACAAAGCGGGCTTGGTCGACTATTCCAAACCGCTCACTCACGGCCCTACCTTCGTTGGATTTGACTCCTCATTGATCATTCCAGCGTCGCTCGACATGAGCCCCTATGTTTACGTGCGTGATGATCGAGTCACTGCGATACCGGACAAGGTGATCAAGGGTGAAAGGTTTCCGGTGTTCTATCGCAAGGGTGAAATCGCTGCGGATTTTGAGATGGACTCAGCGCTCGATCGACTCACCGAAGAGGCTTGTGAATTTATCAGGGACTCCAGCGAAAGTGATAACCCGTTTTTCCTTTACTTTCCTTTGACAGCGCCGCACAAACCCGTGCTGCCACACGAGCGCTTCAGAGGCACCACGGAACTGGGCGAATACGGTGACTTTATAGCCCAGGTCGACTGGACGGTTGGACAAGTCATGCAGGCACTTGACGAGGCCGGCGCGGCAGACAACACGTTGTTGATTGTGACCAGCGACAACGGCTCGTTCATGTATTCCTATCCGGACAAGGAAGTCGATCACCTGGGCAATTCACAAGTCCAGGGTTATCACCCCGACACTCACCGTTCCAATGCGAATTGGCGAGGTACCAAGGCCGATATTTGGGAAGCCGGGCATCGAGTTCCCTTTTTCGTTCGTTGGCCGTCAACCATTGGAGCTGCATCCACCTCCGATGCCACGATTTGCCATACCGATCTGCTGGCCACCGTGGCCGAAGTGGCTCAAGTTGACTTTGATCAAACCAGCGCGGAAGACAGTTTCAGCTTCCTCAGCGCACTGAAGGGCCAGCAACACGAACGCAAGCCCGTGATTCACCAAAGCGGATCGGGCTTTCTGGCGATCCGCGACGGCGATTGGAAATTGATTCTGGGCAGCGGTTCCGGTGGGCGCGAAAAACCGCGCGGCAATCACCTTGAAGAACCCTTCCATCTCTGTAACCTGCTCGTTGATCCCGCCGAACAAAACAGCTTGATCAAAACCAATTCCGAGCAGGCAAAAATGTTGCACGAGGCGTTTTTGGAAATCTCGCGTGG
>CAZOXC010000078.1:0-8823 GCA_964583205.1 uncultured Pirellulaceae bacterium
GAGTTAAACTGGTGGCCCGCAGTGAAACACCAGTGTTCTACTTTAGTCTACCCAGTTGTTCCTCGGTATCCTGTAACCACTTGCCTGAGAAAAAATCCATTCGCTGTTGCAGCAGTTTGTCATCCGGCCAATGTTGGTTGTTGGCTGCTCGAGAAACCATGTCGAGGCTTTCTGCGTTGTCACCGAACAACAGCACAAAGGTGTTGAGCCATTCGTTAAGTTGTATCGGAGTGAACTTTTTGAGTTCTTCTTCACCAAATTCCTGGTAACTGAGTGCCTTGCTCGGTTGGTAAAGCTTAAACATCAGTTCGATCGACCTGGGATTTTCAAAATTCAGCCGGAATCCATCGGTGGCTCTGCCATGAACCAAACAAGATTGCACAGCCCAGTCATGACGGTGGTCAGTTGTCTTCATGGCTTTTTGTAGCTGTTTCTCGATCTCATCGAATGGTTGCAAGGCATAGTTGGCGATGTCAATCATCTGGGCAATCAATTCCGAATTGTCGTTGCCGAAAGTTGTCGGGTCGTCCATTGCATTTTCGGCCAGGAAACTTTCGGGAAAGAAACTGAGATCATTGGTTTCTTTAAGATGCTTGGTCAATTGATCTCGCATAATCGCCAGGTGTTCCTGATAACGTGAGTCGCTCGTCAGATTCTTCGTCTCGTAGGGATCGGATTCGACTTCGAACAACAATTCGGCAGGGCGAGGCTCAAAAAACATCGCTTCAGGTGCACTCAAGTCGCCCGAGTTGAACATGTCTCGCCATTGCCGATAGACGTGCATGCGGTAGCGGTAGTTGTTTTGCAATCCGTCCGGGTACTGCGGAGTGAACGAGCGGATATATTTGAATTTGCCCCTCCGCAACGAACGAACCATGTCGATCTTCTCATCGAATCGATCTGCGTACCCGAAAGTGGTGCCGCGTTGTTTCAGGTCAGACTCAGTGAGTCCCTCGCCCAGAAAAGGCTGGCCGTCGATTTGATCTGGGATGTCGATTCCCGCGAGCTTGATCATGGTGGGTGCGAAATCAACAAAGCTCACGAAAGCTTTCGACCTGGAGCCTGCATCCAGCGGAACAAGATGCTGCCATTTTGGTGGCACTCGGACGATCAACGGCACATGCAACCCGGTCTCGTAGAGATAACCCTTGCTGCCGGGCAGTGCCCCGCCATGATCACTGAAAAAGAACACGATGGTGTTGTCGAGTTCACCTGCGCTTTCCAATTCGGCAATGAATGTGCCGACTTGTTTGTCAAGTTTCTTTATCTGGTCGTGGTAGCGAGCGTAGGTGTATCTGAATTCCCAAGTGATCGGATGCCGGGGCGAGATAAACACGGATTTGGGATCGGTTTCGGTCGGTTTGTTTGCGAATTCATCTGCATGAAAATGAAGCGAACTTTCATGCGTTACTCCAAAGCTTTGGAAATGGAAAAACGGCTGCCCATCGTCGCGGTTTTTCCAAGAAGCGTTTCTGGATGACTCGTCCCAGGCGTCTTCCTGGCCCAGGCAGTTGTAGTCAGTCTTTTGTTTGTTGGTTGTGTAATAGCCGGCGTCACGCAAGTAGCTGGGAAACATCTTCAAGCCGGCGGGCAGCGGAGCCATGACTGCGCGTCGATGGTACTGAGTGCCGATGCGAGGCGCGTAGCAGCCGGTAATCAAAGTTGTCCGGGCTACCGAACAAACCGGCGCATTGCAGAATGCTCGTTCGAAAGTGATTCCCTGTTTTGCAAGTAGTTCGATGTTCGGTGTAGCGGCTCCGTCAGCATCAAAGTGCTTGAAAAAATGTTTCGAGCAATCTTCTGCAACCAGCCAGACGATGTTCGGACGCTCATCAGCTTGACTTGTGAAAGCCCATAAGGCGTTACATATTAATGAGCAGAATAAAAGGGCCGTTAATCGCACGTTGCCACCCGGGAAAAAGGAACCACGCTTGTTCAGGTTTCAACAGTTTAACATTATTGACGACGATTGTGCGATGAAAGTCGGCACGGATGGGATCGTGTTGGGTGCCTGGACTCCAATTCAAGATGCCGCCCGAGCCCTCGACGTTGGAACAGGTAGCGGTTTGCTGGCATTGATGCTCGCACAGCGATCTCGCAACCTGATGGTGGATGCTGTTGAGATTGAATCCGCGGCAGCTCGGCAGGCCCGTGTCAACGTCGCCAACTCGCCCTGGTCAGAACGAGTGAACGTAATTAACTTGCCACTTCAAGAATTACCGTCTGCCGAAATTGTAAGTTCCAGCTATGACTTGATCGTCGCCAATCCGCCATACTTCCATTCGCTGACAGTTCCGCCCGAAAAAGTTCGAGAACTTGCACGGCACGATGCTGGTTTGTCGATAGCTGAAGTGATCAAGGCTGCGGCGGAGTTGTTGTCCGAGCAAGGACGTCTTTGCATGATCGCCCCCGCCGGTCAACTTGATTTGATTTCCGAAACAGCTGGTCGCAATTCTTTGTTCTTGACCAAGCTGACCTGGTTTCGTCCATTGCCGGACCGACAACCCAATCGAATACTCTGCCAGTTTGAGCGAAAAGCAATTGCCTTGGTCGAAGACGAACTACTGTTTGAACTTGAACACCATTTGCATTCGGCGGACTACGCGGAACTGACCAAAGAGTTTTACTTGCGCTACCGGACGTAGGTCGCTCTATTTTGCATTGATCGGTAGATTGTGGTGTTTCAAAGTGATGTCATCAGGTCTGGTTTCAATTTTCAGTTCGTTGAGAGAGTTGCCAATATTGCTTGTGTCGGCAGCGATGTCACTATATGAAGCATCAAAGTAGTAAGGCAGTTGCGCTGCTTCGAGGAATGGTTACTTCCAAGTGGTCATGAGTTGTCTGGATTTCAATATCTTCACTCTTCGAATGAAAGATCGCTGTTAAATCAGAATGTTGTCCGGTGGCTTTGCCTGGATATTGTCAATCATTTTTAGATTTTCGATCCTGCCTATCTGAAAATGGTTAAACGATAGGCAAGGATTCCATGTTTCTAATTTCACAAATGTAAGGACTTTGATAGACTTTGGGTTTGCGGTTCAGCAAACCGGTTGAATACATGTCCAAACTAAGTGAGTACCTGGATACGGCTGAGCTTTTTGGTGTTAAGAACACGCTTCGCAAGTGTGCTGAGTAAGGAAAAGTTCCGATGTGCGGAAATCCGGCCGATGGTTATCAATTGTTCAAACGTTTCGAACTGCCTGTCTTCTCGCAAAACCAAATAGCCACTCATGCCTCAACTTGAACACATCACTGCTATTGAAAAACGGCTCTGGTCTGCTGCCGATAACCTGCGAGCCAACAGTAACTACGCAAGTAATGAATACTTCCTGCCGGTCATGGGGCTGCTGTTCCTGCGTCACGCTTACAGCCGTTACCAAATGGTGTTGCCTGAGATCACAGCCAGTTTGCCGACGCGTGGAGGTAAGACGCGTGCCCTAAAGAAAGAAGACTTCTCGCAAAAGTCTGCGATCTTCCTGCAAGAGAAAGCCCAGTTCGACTACCTGGTCGGCTTGCCCGACAGCGAAGACCGTGCCAAAGCGATCATTGAGGCAATGGAGTCGATCGAATCAGACTACACCAGCCTTAGGGGCAGCCTGCCTAAAACGGAATACCAAGAGCTCGACAACGACGTTCTCAAGAGCTTGCTGAAAACACTTAACCCCGACGAACTCAAAGAGGTCGACGGCGATGTGTTTGGTCGGATCTACGAATATTTCCTCACAAAATTTGCCGATCAAAAAGCCCACGATGGCGGCGAGTTCTTTACGCCGGTGTCGCTGGTTCAACTGATTGCCCAAGTGCTTGACCCTCAATCTGGAACCGTTCTTGATCCCGCATGCGGTAGTGGTGGCATGTTCGTGCAAAGTGCCCGTGTCGTTGAAGAGCATGGGCAAGACCCGACCGACCGTTTGACCTTCAAAGGTTTGGAGAAAAACGCGACCACGATTCGGCTGGCCCGGATGAACTTAGCCGTGCATGGTTTAGAAGGCAACATTCAAAAAGCGATCACTTACTACGAAGCTCCGCATGAACTGGTGGGCAAGTGCGACTACGTAATGGCCAATCCTCCCTTCAACGTGGACGAGATCGACGCGGACAAGGTCAAAAACGATCCGCGTCTACCGTTTGGCTTGCCGGGCGTGAACAAAAAGGACAAAGTCTCCAACGGCAACTATGTCTGGATCAGCTACTTCTACAGCTACCTCAGCGACACAGGCCGAGCGGGGTTCGTGATGTCGTCGCAGGCATCCAGTAGCGGCAGGGACGAAGCCAAAGTCCGTCAGAAATTGGTCGAAACCGGCGATGTGGATTTAATGATCGCCATTCGCAGTAACTTCTTCTACACGCGAACGGTTCCCTGCGAGTTGTGGTTTCTCAACCGCGACAAACCGAAAAAGCATGCCAAGAAAGTCTTGATGCTGGACGCGCGGAATGTTTACCGCAAAGTCACTCGCAAGATTTACGACTTCAGTCCCGAACAGCAACAGAACCTGATGTCCATCGTTTGGCTGTATCGTGGTGAAAGTGACAAATTCCTCTCGCTCGTTTCGCAGTACCTTGGCAATGTCACCGACGAAGGAGGCGCCTGTTTCCAATACGAAACGACGGACGGCGAAACGGTCTGTCCGTTGCCTGAGTTCGTGGAAATCACCAAAGCCACGATCAAGTTGATGCAGCCTTTCATCAAATCGCAACCTACCGATGGGCCGCAGGCGGAAGTTTGGTCGGAGTTGCAAAAAGAACAAAGCCGGTACGAAAAAGCCGTTGTTGCGTTTCAAAATAGCGTCAGTTCATCTGCCAAAAGTTGGGAAAATTCCGGCGACAGTTCATCGGCACTCAATAAACTGACGGAGAAGTTTGCACCGCTTGCCGAAACCAGTCGCGACTTGGTGAAGCACTCCGACTTGGTTTACAAGTTGACCTGCCGACTGATCGAAGTCTGCGAGTCCGATTGCGAAGCCAAGCAGAGCGACGATTGGTCGTCCCGTGAAATCACCGCAGCTCGCAAAGAGGCCGATACCGCCCGCACGATGGCGACCGGGTGCCTGAAACAAGTCCGTTACTTCTGGCGTCAAGCCAAGTGGCTGGTCGAGCGATTCCCGGATGCCAAGCTGTGCGATGTGGAAGGATTGGTCAAACTGGTCGATCATAAAGAGCTTGCCGACAATGATTGGAGTTTGACACCCGGTCGCTACGTCGGCGTCGCGCCCGAAGAAGTCGACGAAGATTTCGACTTTGAAGAATCCCTCCGCGACATCCACATCGAACTGGAAGACCTCAACGCTGAAGCAGTCAAACTTGCCAAAACGATCAAGAAGAACTTCTTGGAGTTGGGAGTATGAGTTGGACTCCGAGAAAGTTTGAAGAGCTTGTTGACTTTCATGACCACGACCGAGTACCACTGAGCACATTGGTGCGTGAAAAGCGTCAAGGCAAGTATCGCTATTTCGGTGCGCAAGGAGTTATTGATTATATCGACGACTTTATTTTCGATGGCGAATTTGTGCTGATTGCTGAAGATGGTGCAAATTTGGTTACACGCAACCAACCGATTGCCCAGATAGCTAATGGCCAATTCTGGGTCAACAACCATGCCCACGTTGTAAAAGCAAAGCCCGGTGTTACGACCAACTATTTCATAAACACGCTGATTAACTCGATGAACCTCACTGGGTATGTCACTGGTGCTGCGCAACCAAAACTGTCCCAAAAGAACCTCCGAATCGTCGATGTTTCTGTTCCTTCACTTCATGTTCAGAAACAAATCAGCAAAATCCTCTCCGCGTATGACGACTTGATCGAGACCAACCGTCGTCGGATCGAGTTGCTGGAGCAGTCGGCGCGGCTGCTCTACAAGGAGTGGTTCGTCCACCTCCGCTTCCCCGGCCACGAACACGTCACCATCACCAACGGCATCCCCGATGGCTGGAAACTCTCAACCTTGGGTGAGTGTGCTACCTTCTTTTCTGGTGGGACTCCTCGCAAATCCAACCCTAATTATTGGGGCGGCCATATCCCGTGGGTGAGTTCTGGCGAGCTTAAACACATGCGGATACACCGCACATCATTGAACGTTACAGAAGAAGGTGTGAGCTCTGGCACTCGCCTTGTCGAGCCAGGTGCGATTCTTGCCGTTGTTCGAGGAATGTCATTGGCGAAAGAATTTCGCGTTGGAATTGCGGCAGTACCAGTTTCATTCAACCAAGACCTTCGCGCGTTGGTTAGCAATGAGGGAATTGATTCGCTATTCCTTTTTCATTCGATATACGATCAGAGAGATTCGATTCGAGAACGAGCGAGTGATTCATCTCACGGAACAAAGAAGCTGGATACGCCAGTGCTTTCTGCAATTCCAATTCTTGTTCCACCTAGAACTACGCAGGCATTGTTTTGCGATGTCGTTACTCGCATCCACGCCCAATGGGATACTCTTGATTGCGCAATTCAAAAACTTGAGGCTGCCCGCGACCTACTCCTCCCTCGTCTCACGAACGGAGAAATCGCAGTATGAACCTTCGACGCCATTTTGATGAATTGCCGTACTTCAAAGCAAATCGTGGAAACTTGATGCAGCATTGGGCTTTTTGCGAATTGGTCACCTTGCTTCGCAGTGTGGCAACAGACGCAACCGATCTGCACTATGTTGACGCTTATTCAATGGCCCCCTGGTCACGACCTGAGCCTCGCAGCAACCAAACGCGGCATTTTTTCAATCGCGCCGCTGAAAGACTTAATGGGGCCGGTTCAAATTTTGAGGTGGCTTGGTATTCACTTAGTCAGAATCCTCCACTTTTTTATCCTTCTTCCGCAGTCCTACTGCGAGGCCTTTGGAAAAACAACATCAGCTATTCACTTTGCGAGATTGATCGAGCCAAGGCAGCATTCATTGCGGAATGGGGGGCATCGGTTGTAAGCGACGACAATTGCACAGGCTTCCAAGTCAACTGTCGAAAATGGCAAAATGAATTGCCGCTCCGACCATCCGCAAAAATGCACTTACTCCAATTCGATCCTTATGGCTTCAAGCGGGCCGCTCAGCAGGGCGCCGCAAATCTTGGAATGATGTATCCCTCCGACATCAATTCCATTATCCAACACACCGCCGACCTTGATCGGATTGCGGTAATGATGTCTTTCTATGACTCCCAAAACGGCAATAGCGCTGCTCTCGTTGAGGAGGCTATTACTCCCTTGATGGAGGGCGGAGGGTTTCGTTTGCTATGGCCTATCCGGGCGGACGATGCAACGATCTCATTGATCTTTACCAAAGACATCAACGCTCCCGACCGTTTTCTGGATACTCCCAACAGGTGGAGGCAATGGCTCAATGAGTTACAGGGAGGTGGACAGTGACAGAGGTAGAACTCTTAGCCAAACTAGCCGAGCTTCAATCGCTACCCCACGAAACAGAGTGGGTTGAGTTCAAAGAAGCGAACAACGGTTACGACTTCCGTAAACTTGGAAAGTATTTCTCGGCAATCTCCAACGAGGCAAACCTGCAGGAGCAATCTTGTGGTTGGCTGATCTTCGGTGTGCGTGATTCAGACCACGCGGTCTGCGGCAGCAAATTCCGTGAGAATGCTGCCGAACTCGATAGCTTGAAGCGGGAAGTCGCGGACCAAACGAATAACCGGATGAGCTTCTTGGAAATTTACCCAGTGAATCATCCGGATGGTCGCGTAGTGATGCTGCAGATTCCTCCAGCGATGCAAGGAATGCCGACAAGCTTCAAAGGCCACCATTACTGTCGAGACAGTGAATCGCTCGGAGCGTTAAGTATTCGGAAAATTGAACGAATTCGAAATCAACGCGCTTTTGAAGATTGGTCGACGGTTGTTTGTGAAAATGCCACCATCGCTGATTTAGATCCTGCTGCCATTCAAATGGCACGAGATAACTTTGCTGCTAAGAATCGCGACAAATCTTTTGCAAATGAGATCGAAAACTGGGATGAGCCAACGTTCCTTGACCGTGCAAAGTTGACGCTTGGAGGACAGATCACGCGAGCCACTGTTCTATTGCTCGGACGCGCGGAGTCCGCACACCTTGTTCAGCCTGCGATTGCTCAATTGACATGGAAGCTGACGGGGGAAGAGGAGGCCTACGAGCACTTTGGGCCACCCTTTTTGCTTTCGACCAATTCACTGTATTCCAAAATTCGGAACACGAATCAGAAATTGGAGCTGCCCGGTCGACTCGTTCCATTAGAGGTCCCAAAGTATGACAAGTGGGTTGTGCTGGAAGCACTTCATAATGCAATTGCACACCAAGACTATTCAATGCAATCTCGAATCGTGATCACCGAATCGGTTGACCGGCTGGTTTTCGAGAATGCGGGGTCCTTCTTTGAAGGATCGCTTGAAGATTACACGTTGTCAGAAAAGACACCCAAACGCTACCGCAACCGTTTCCTTGCAGACGCGATGGTGAATGTCAACATGATCGACACAATGGGATATGGCATTCGTAAGATGTTCATCGAGCAACGCAAACGATTTTATCCATTGCCTGATGTGGATACATCAATAGCGGATTCCGTTTCAGTTACGATCCACGGCAAAGTCATTGACGTGAACTACACCGCTGCACTAGCCGAGAATGAAGCCCTTTCCTTCCATGACGTTATTCTTTTGGATCGCGTTCAAAAAAGAGCGACAATTGAAAAGGCAGAAGCTGATGCACTTCGCAGGAAAAAACTTGTCGAGGGGCGTTACCCTAAGTTGTTCGTGGCTGCGAAAGTCGCTTCAGGCCCCGCTGAAAAGGCTCAGTACATCAAGAACAAGGCTTTTGATGATAAACATTACAAAGATATGATTGAGG
>CAZOXC010000079.1:0-8820 GCA_964583205.1 uncultured Pirellulaceae bacterium
TGTATGGATCGCCTACTCCGATCAAACAGATCGCCAGCGTCGGGGCCCCAGAGCCGACTCAGATCGTGATTCGACCTTACGATGCAGGCATCATCAAAGAGATCGAAAAGGCGATTGTCGGTGCCGATCTGGGCTTCAACCCGCAAAGTGACGGGCGAGTGGTGCGAATCAATATTCCACAGCTATCCACCGACGTACGGAAAAAAATGGTTTCTCGAATCAAGGAATTGTCTGAAGAAGCCAAGATCTCTGTTCGCAATATCCGCCGGGATGGCAACAAAGCTGCCGAACAGGCCTGCAAAGATAAAGAAGTTAGCGAGGATCAACGTGATGATGCCAAGGACAAAATTCAGGAATTGACGAAGAAATTCGAAGATCAAGCCACCGTGCTTGCCAAAGCTCGGGAAAAAGAAGTCATGGAAGACTAGCGGGCAGTGATGCAAAACTGGCGGGCATTTCGAAGACCAGAAGGGATGACCGTTCCGCTTCCAGCAGACTTGAGAGAAAACTCGGATATTGCTGAGGAATCGCCGGGGATATCGCGAGTTTGATTGGGTTCGCCAGAATCGCCCCGTAACGGCAGTTGTTTTGAGGCTCGGACAAACTTATGTGAGCTCGATTCCCAACGGTAAAACCGCCAGTGAATGAAGCCAGCGCAAAAAAAACGAGGGGTTCCCGCTCGCCGCAACAGGAACCCCTCTAAGTTTGGCTGTCCGAAACATTGGGGAAAGTGTCCTCAAGCTCGGAGACCCACAGCCATTAAACGTATCGGGTGTGATTCAAGGAATTCTTTAGGAGTCTAAGATCACAGGAACAGACTGGACAATGGTTACAAATAGACATCGCAAGATGATAAAATATAACGAGTGTGACGGTTGTTCATGGAACATACTCGAAATCGCAATTGTTGCTAAACTAGTAAGCTGACTAAACAGCCTAATTGAACCAGGAGTCGCAGTCCGTGCCCAAACAGTCAATCCGATTGGCACTTGAAGATGGCAAAATTTTTTACGGCCAAAACTTCGGTGCTGAAGGCGAAATATCAGGTGAAGTCGTTTTCAATACCTCGATGACCGGTTATCAGGAAATTCTGACCGACCCAAGTTATCGAGGGCAAATCGTGACGATGACCTATCCCCAGATCGGTAACTACGGGGTCAACCAGGAAGACTTGGAGAGTGCCAAACCTCACTTGTCTGGATTCGTAGTACGGGAGCTCAGTCGAATTGACAGCAATTTCCGCTCCACCGGGAAGCTTGAGGATTTTCTAAAAGAAAACGGAATCATTGGCTGCTCCGAAATCGATACTCGAGCCCTGGTCAGACGAATCCGCGACAAGGGTGCGATGAAAGCGATTCTTTCAACGCATGATTGCAGCGATGAAGAGCTTGTCAAACGATCGATTGAAAGTGAAGGTCTGGTCGGTCGCGATCTGGTCAAGGAAGTTCTGCCAGACCAACCGATGAACTGGGAGGAGAGTCTCAGCAAGTGGTGGGACCTTTCGCACGTCGATGATTCCAATCATCAGTCGACAGATTCGAAACCGCATTTGGTGGCACTCGACTTTGGCATGAAACGCAATATCGCCTGCCATCTCTTCCAGCAGGGATTCAAGGTCACGATTTTGCCGGGAACGGCGACGGCACAGGAAGTTATGCAACTGAATCCGCAGGGAATCTTTCTATCCAATGGACCTGGTGACCCCGAACCACTGGAATACGCCATCAAAACCATCCGGGAATTGATGCAACAGCTACCAGTCTTTGGAATTTGTCTGGGACATCAGTTGATGGGACTGGCCAGCGGAGCAAAAACTTTCAAATTGAAGTTTGGGCACCGTGGAGCCAACCAGCCAGTTCTGGAGTTGGCGACTGGTCGAGTCGAAATCACTTCACAGAATCACGGTTTTGCCGTCGCTGAAGATTCTCTGCCAGATGATCTGGAAATAACTCATCGAAATCTGAACGATGACACAATCGCCGGAATTCGTCATAAATCCTTGCCAGCGTTTAGCGTACAGTACCACCCGGAAGCTTCGGCAGGGCCCCACGACAGCCATTATTTGTTCAAGCAATTCCGTGAGATGATCGCGTCCCAACCAGCTTAGTAACCTGCTGTCTTCGTCTTTGCGGCGCAGAACAATCGATCGAGAGAGTCAAACTTCGCAATCCAATTCGGAGTGCGCTCTAGTGAATCCGGCAGGAGACGCTGACAAAGTAACCACAGTTTAGCTTGCGCTGGTTCCGGTCAGTCAGGCAGAGTTCGCCCGAAGTCTTACTTGTAAAGATTCCTTTTCCCAGATCGATTACTGGCTGGCAAACTTCTTCCAGTCGTCGCTGGTTGTAGCCGGGTGAATGGCAAGTCAACAAAAAATCGAAGAAGTTTTGTTCAAGTAACCCGGTCGAATCTTCAATCAACTCGGGCAAGTCCCGATCGATTTTCCAGACTTCGCCATTGGCTCCATGCCCGAACGTCGGCGGATCCAGATAGATGGCTCGGTACCTTCGCTCTCGTTTGATTTCGCGCTGCACATATTTTCTGGCATCGTCCACAATCCAGCGGATCGGTGCATCCTGTAACCCGGAACGCTGGGCATTCGCGCGAGCTCGTTTGACAATGTTTTTGGCAGAATCCACATGGGTCACCAGGGCTCCGCAGTCTGCCAGCGCAAGTGACATGGCACCGGTGTAACCGAACAGGTTCAACACATCGTGACCGTTCAGCAGTTCGCGTGATTCACGTACCCAATCCCAATTGGTTTTTTGTTCCGGAAACACTCCCAGATGGCCGAAGGGTGAACAAGCCAGTTCCAGGCTGGCAAAGCCCCAGTCGGTTATGAATTTTTCGTCAGGGTTGAATCTATTGCTGGGCGAGTGCCAATTCCCTTGATGATTGTCGGTCAATTCGAAATACAGGTCAGTCGAGTCCCAGAGACTCGTTAATGGTTTTGCTGCATCAGCGGCGGGGCAAGGCCGATCAATCATGAATTTTCCGAATCGCTCCAGCTTGCGTCCACCTCCGAAGTCGATCAGCTCGTAGTGGCTTTCAGACATCGGCACCGGCCTTTTTCGAACCGGGAGAATTCGAACCAGCAGCAACCAGCCGCAGGTTTTCCTGAGTACTACCGGAAAAGAAATGCAGCTTGGCCGGATTCAAGAACAGGCTGACCTGCTGGCCAACTCGCAAATCACTGTTGCCGGGGAACTTGCCGATCAATTGTTGCCCGGCAATTTCGAAGTAGGCGATGATCTCGCTGCCCAGTTGCTCCACCACATCCAGTACGACCTCGGCCAATCTTAAATCAGTCTTGCCGGTGGATATATCTTCCGGACGAAAGCCGAGTGTCAGGGATTGGTTTTCGATCTTTAAGGAATTGGGGAGAGAAATTTGCAGATCTGCCAATTTGAATTGGTTATCTTCGATTTTACCGTCCAGCAAATTCATCGGTGGGCTGCCAATGAAGCTGGCAACGAATCGGTTGGCGGGTTGTTGGTACAGAACAAGTGGTTCATCGATTTGTTGAATTACACCATCATTCATAACCACAATTCTTTGGCCCAGCGTCATAGCCTCGGTCTGGTCATGGGTCACATAGATCGTTGTTGTACCCAACTTTTGATGCAGACGAGCCAACTCGGCTCGCATTTCGGTACGTAGTTTGGCATCCAGGTTGGACAAAGGCTCATCAAACAGGAATGCCGCCGGCTTGCGAACGATCGCTCGACCCAAGGCGACTCGTTGACGTTGGCCGCCGGATAACTGGTGCGGACGCCTGTCCAGAAGCTCTTCGATCGAGAGGATTCCGGCAGCTTCATCCACTCTCTGTTGGATTTCACTGCGAGAAACTTTTTGCATCTTCAAACCAAACGACAAGTTTTGTCGCACAGTCATGTGTGGATACAAAGCATAGTTCTGAAACACCATGGCGATATCGCGTTTGCCAGGCGAAATATCATTGACTCGCTGTTCGCCAATGAAAATATCGCCGGCCGTAGCTTCTTCCAAACCTGCGACCATCCGCAACGTTGTTGATTTACCACAACCGGAAGGCCCAACCAGCACGAGAAACTCGCCGGCGTTGATCTCCAAATTGCAAGAGGCAACGGCCAGGTGACCGTTGCCAAATCGCTTTTCAATATTTTTCAGGCGAATGGATGCCATCAGTTGGGCATGTTCCCCGTTTTAGTTACTTGCGTCGCAACAACCAGACAAAATCACCTTCCTGGTTAGGGTTGGTGTTGTATTTGGACAGTTCCTGCTTGACTTTGGAATACTTTTTGATCAATTCCTTGAAATCATCGGTTTCCATCAATTCTTCGATACTAACACCATCTTCATTAGCTTTTTCCGAGAGGCTAGTGATGAATGTTATCAACTGCTGTTGGTTTTCGTCGAGTTTGTCAATGTGATCCTGGTCTACTTCGGTGGACTGTTCGGCTTTAGCCCAGGCGCTGCGAGCACCGATCAACAAATCCAAATCGCCATCACCATCATAGTCGCAGGGTTCAAGATGGAAGGAAGAACCAGGCATCTGAGGATGACCATCGACAGCCGGAACAATTGTAATAAATTCGCTACCGTTGTTGGTGGTTTCGAGCAGCGTTTCGGAGGTTGAAAAATTCGGCTTGCCCTTCGAACCATCATTGGTGAACAGGTAAACTCCGCCCTTGGAGCCACCGCACATGATGTCAAACAATCCGTCATTATTCCAATCGACGATGCGAGGTGCCGCCATTCCTTTTTCGATGACCAATGGCTTACCACCGATCATAACCGGCTGATTGGTGGCAGCAAAGGCAGGTTGTTTGGCAGTTCCTTCATTCATCCGCAGGAAGAGCCGCCCTCCATAGTAATCACCAAGCAATAAATCGAGGTCGCCATCGTTGTCCCAGTCCACTGCGGAAACTGAAGTACAGTGCCCCTCCGAGTCGGCTCGGTCAGTTTCATCCCATTTGCTGTCTTCTGCGTTCCAGAAGTCGGCGATCAAAACAGTGTCGCCATTCGAGTCCATGATTTCTTCCGGTTCAGAATACCCTTCTTCACCGCCCATGATGATATAGGGAACGCCGCTGAAACTACCGACAAGAATATCTTTATGACCGTCCAGGTTGATGTCCACGAACTGTGAACTCATACCAACGCATCACCAATTGGAAACATTGATTGCTTTTCCATCGGCAGTTTTCAAGGGCGTGAACTCTTCCCAGATTTTGTCGCCGTGTGAGTCAGCGATATTTTCATAAACGTTGAGTGAACCAAAAATGTCTCCAACGACCAATTCGTCCTGGCCATCGTTGTCGACGTCAAACATTGCCGGCGAGGGGTACATTTGATTGGCGCTCTCGTTGAGAAACTTGTCGCCAACTTTCAACCGCACAGGAGCCTCAAACAACTTGTGCTCAAAAACGAACTCCGAATCATTTTTGTCGGATGATTTGCTGGCCGGCACGGTTACCGACATCGTGGCCGTCTTAGGTGGAAAGCACATCGAGTCATTGCAGACTTGATAAGTGACTTCAATTTCGATTTCGCGTTCTTGTTCGTGGGGCTCAGCTTTGATTTCCTGTTTGAAAGCTGCAATGCCTTCGAAAATCGTCGAACCCGGCTGCTGGGGGTAAGGCAATCCAACTGGACGCTTCCATTCGCCGACGGCCTTGATCGAGTCCACCAGGGTGAGTTCCACGTTGGTGCTGGGCGAAGGGTTTCCTTCAGGCACTTTGTCATAAGTATGCCAGCCCTCTTTCAGGGTCAGTATGACTTTGACAGTGTAATGGTTTGCGGCTTCTTCAGATTCAACCAAGCTCGCGTTGATCTCGACAGGGTTGTCCTGGGCCAGCAAGCTTGTGCTCGCGACCACTGCCAGCGTGCAAACGACGCTGGAAATCCAGTTGGTTCTGGCAATCATGTTCTTCCCTATTTCAAACTGTGTGTGTTGGACCTCAACGCCACTCACAATATAACAAATTCAGCAATTCAGTTGAACGAAATAATTGCCGTATTTCATGGCATAGTTTGGATGAAAAGGAAGTGCTTTGTCTGGTTTGGTGCTGGGGCAGCAGTTACACCAGTTTTGAATTCTCGAAAAATGACGACAATTGTTCGAAGCAAACCGGTTTCAACAAGCAATAAAAATTTGGCGAATCGATGACCAAGCATCCTGATCAATTAACTCATGCCGCAGCCTGGCAGGGTGAAGAACTCTTTGAGCGCGAGGATTGGCTCTACCAGTTAAGCGACCAGGAGATCAAGGAAGTCGTTGCGGGAGAGATTCCGAGTTCGTTAACCAGTCGTTTGCGTGCGATACAGGATTGGCTGGAAAACGGTAGTGGTGTGAGTATGATTCGCGGGATTCCAGTCGAGTCTTTCGATGAGCCACAGGCGGTCAAGTTCTTTGAAGCTCTGGCCAGTGTCGTTGGCACTCCGATTTCACAGAGTGCCAGCGGCGAGACAGTTTTCAGTGTCCGCAACGCCGGGTTTGCGGCTGACGATCCGCGGGCTCGAGGCCCCAACACAAAACAGAAACTGAGCTTCCATTCTGATCGTTGTGACGTGATCGCATTCCTGTGTCTCAAACAAGCAATGCAGGGCGGAGAGAATCAGGTCGTCAGCAGCATGACTCTCTACAATCAGATTTGTGCCCAGCGACCGGATCTCATGCAAGTTCTGATGGAACCGTTCTTGTACAAACGTCATACTGTCGACACCGCGAATTCACTTGCTTATACAGAGCAGCCCATTTTCTCGTTTTGCGAAGGGCATTTTGGCGCTAACTTTTTGAGAGTCCTGATCGAACGGGCGTATGCATCCGACGACACGCCGGAATTGACTCCAATCCAGCGAGAGGCGTTGGATTTTGTCGAAGAGCAGGCTGCCCGAGAAGACTTGCATGTGACCTTCACTCAGCGTCCGGGAGACATCCTGTTCTTGAACAACTGGGTAACTCTTCATCGCCGGACCGCTTTCGAGGATCACCCGAAACCGGAAGATCGGCGCCACTTATTGCGAGTCTGGTTGAGCGTACCCAACAGTCGCCCCGTCGATCCGATGTTTGCCGGAAACTACGGGGCCACAGATGCCGGAGCGATTCGCGGCGGAATGAAAGCAAGTTGATCGCAAATCGATTCCAACAATTTAATTCTCTGACCAGACAGCCAATTCGTTTCCGCTGGGATCCAAAAACTGAAATCGGCGTCCACCCGGAAACTCGAAAATGTCCCTGGTTGTCTTGCCGCCTGCAGTCACAACACTTGCCAGGCTCTCTTCCAGACTGCTTGAGTACAAAATCACCAGGGGCCCGCCAGTAGAAACTTGATCAACAAGTGCGAATCCTCCGCATTCACCTCCGCCGGATTTTTGAATCCCAACATAGCTCGGCCCGTAATCAGTAAATTCCCAGCCGAAAGCCTGAGAGTAGAACTCTTTTGCAATCTCCATATCGGTGACCGAGAATTCGATGTAGTTGATTGAATGATGAACTGGCTCTGCTTCCGACATGGTTTTTCCCCAAGGATGACCGATTGCATTTCGAGTCGAAATTATTCCTGATCGCTTCCGGTTGTTCAATCAGCCCGATTTTCCAACCAGATAGAGGCCAACTTGAATCGTGGCTGATGGCAAGTTACAGTTGCAAAACCCACCTATTAAAGGTTGATGGGTTGGCAGCACTGGGATAACTCCGCATTAAGGATAACTCCGCGTTCAAGCGAAGCAGGAATTTCAAAATGGCTCAATATCCACCCAATAATCCTTATCAACCACCCAACAATCCTTATGCATCACCGCAGAATGTTGGTGGGGGACCAATGGGACCTCAAGGAACTAACGTGTCTGGCAAAGTGGTTCCTCCAGGAATTGCCTTGATCGTGTGTGGAATCCTGGGAATCTTGTTCGGCCTTTTCGATTTGGCTATGCGAATCTTCAATTTGTCCACAGGGGGTCTCGACAATTTCGGAGGACCCCGTGAAGCAGTAGTCATTGGAGCGATCGGCGGAGGGGTATTGGATCTGGTGATCGTGGTTTGCCAGATCATTGTGGCAGTCGGTGGGTACTACATGATGAAGCAGCGGAACATTTCCCTGGCTAGAAGTGCCGCTGTGATTTCCTGTGTTCCTTGTATCTCAACCTGTTGCCTGTTGGGAATTCCTTTTGGCATTTGGGCGTTGATTGTGCTTGCTGATCCGATGGTCAAGAAAAGCTTTCGCTAACTTGTCGTTGCGATCTGCAGGAACTCAGGTTTTTAATTCAAGTGTTTGCCAGAGACTGGGATCTTCTTCGATTGGTAGTTGTGGCCCGCAAGCCAGCGTTTGCCAACCAAGTTCTCGATCAACCACTGCATAATTGAAACCAATCCGTTTGTGCTCGTCCGGGTTCCATCCAGAAAGACCATTGGCCGGGATCAGAAGCTGCAGGTGATAGCCTCCTGTAGCACTTAGCTTGCAGACAACTTGCTGCTTCACCTGGTTCAATGACGGCGAATCTTCTTTGGCTCGATTGATTTTGAGCATCGTCGCCAGCGGTTGCTTGCCATCACTGCCACCGCCCGCCGGCATGGCCAAAAACCAGTGACAAAATCGAGTCGCCCGGTGTACCGAATGGGTGTTACGCGTATCGATCCAAAACATCACTCGATCGCTCTCCAGCATTTGCGTCGAGCGACACCATAGACTCTGTTGCTTAAAGTTGACTTGCACATCAAACAACAGTCCCTGTTCACTCCATGCTGACTTGATCGTGGCGAACGTTCGCTGACCATCAAGTTGCCCGAAGTGTGGCAGCAGGTGAGTTTCATCCAGCTTGACTCCCTTGACGCCCCATTTTTTG
>CAZOXC010000080.1:0-8728 GCA_964583205.1 uncultured Pirellulaceae bacterium
GTGGCAAATTGGTCGCAGTCAAAGTGCTGGGCGACGACTTGCTGGCCACCGGTGGTTCCAACAATGTAATTTACATTTGGGACCTGACTCGCTTAACGCGAATCGGTTCACTGGAAGGCCATACAGGAAGCATCGCTACGTTGGACTATGACAACGGGCAACTGGTTTCCGGATCGTTCGATACCCAGATACGAATTTGGTCCGCAGAAAAGGTTGCAGCTCTGATCCAGCAACGACGTTAATTATATTCACACTTAATTTTACCAACCTACCCGCTTGCTTTGCCGGGCAAACACGCCGGGCACGATACGGATATCCAGAATAAGCATGGAGGGCTTTGCCTTGAGTCTTTTTTCACGAATCTTTGGTCGCGAGGCCAAACAACAAACCGACGCAGTAAAACAGAAACAACAACTGCTACGCAAGTGCCAGTTCGAAATCATGGAACAGCGTCAAATGCTTGACGCCGATCCGGTGATCGCGGGTGTGACCTATCTTGAAGGTGACAATGGTCAAGACACCACGCCAGACTTTTTTGAAGTCTCGTTCGAAGGTGGTGGTAACACGACTCAACTGACTTCGTTCGTTATCAATGGTGACCAGGACTCTTCTGGAACTCTCACTGATGGCGATGTGTTTTTCGACGTAAACGATCAGTTGCCGGGAACAGGTGGGAGCCATGCGTTTCAGTTTGATGAACGCAATAGTAGCGGCATCACTGCTGAAGATGTAATCTCGGTGAATGTGTCAGATGACGGGCTGAGTCTGGAAGTTGTGCTCAACAACTTCGAAGCCGGCGATAAACTGGGATTCACAATCGATGTTGATGAAGTCGAGCGGTTCCGGGTCGACAAGATCGCCTCGGGTATCGAATTCGAAGGCTCTTTCTTTACAGCGAACTTCCAGGATGAGAATTACACTTTCTCAAATCTGGACGTGAACATCTCGACCGAGCTGGAAGGTGGTTTCATTCAGGATCAAACGGAAGGCATCTTCTATGACAGCTACGATGAAATATTTGATCGTGGCGTAGACCTTGCGACTCAACAGATTGATCTGAATCCAGACAACTTCGATGGCCAGTCCGACCGAACGGCAGGCGCGATCGATGCTTATGAGCTCGAAGTCAGACCGATCATGATCTCGGGTAACGTTTTTCATGATGAGAACATCGACTGTGTGCATGATGGAACGGAAGAAGGAATTGAAGGCGTCCTGATTTCGCTGGAGCGTTTGAATGAGAATACCGGCGAATATGAAACCGTTGGTGTGACTCGGACCGATGCCGATGGTGCGTACATGTTTGGCAAGGAGTTGGGATTGGAGCCGGGCACTTTCCGACTGGTCCAGGTTCAGCCCGACGGATTTATCGACGTGGGTGCTGTGGCGGGTACTGTGGAAGGCGGAGCTACGGGTAACGTCCTGACCGATGCTGATGGCAACGCCAATGTGATCGCCGACATCCAAATCCCTGACGGCGGCACCTCCGGTGTCGAATATAACTTCAAAGAAGTTCGCCCGGCCTCATTGGAAGGTAATGTTTACCATGACCGCAATGACAATGGCATCAGAGATCCCGGTGAAGAAGGAATCGCCAACGTCTTGATCCAGGTGACTCGAGTCGGCGACAAGTTCGGAAACACTGACAGTGTCTTCGGTGCTGCTGAACCGATCTTTGTGCGAACGGACGCCAACGGGCACTACGAAGTTACCGGCTTGCCACCAGGTGTTTATCAAATTACCGAGATAAATTCCTATCCCGGCGAAACCGATCCTCTGGCTTCATTCATTGATGGGCAGGATACGATTGGACAAGTCGGCGCAGAAACTGTTGGAACCCAGGTCAATGACCGGTTCAATCGAGTTGTGCTTTGTCCCGACAACCATGGAGTTGAGTACAACTTTGGCGAGCTGAGACCGGCCTCGATCAGCGGATTTGTCGCAATCACGACGCCCGACAAACAGGATATCATCGATCCAACTGATGCCAGTCACGATCCAATCGAAGGGGTCACAATCCGCTTGCTGGATGGCAATGGAGATCTTGTCGAAACAACCACGACCGACGCAAACGGTTTCTACGAATTCAGTGGCTTGCGACCTGGCGAATACACGGTCGTCGAAGTTCAGCCCGACGGTTTCTTTGATTCCGGCGCGCATCTGGGAACCGTGGACGGCAGCAGTAATGGAAACGCGGTCGGCAACCGCTTTACCAACATCAACCTGGAGTCAGGTGATGTCGGTGTGCAGTATAACTTCTGCGAGAAACTGCCGGCTTCAATCAGTGGTTTTGTGGCGGAGGTGACTCCGGGCAAGAACGATATTATTGATCCCGATGATCCCAGCCATCAGGCGATTGCTGGAGTGGAGATTCGGTTGTTCAATGAACAAGGCGAACTGGTTGCCACAACGACCACGAACGCCAGAGGCTTCTATCAGTTTACAGATCTGGAAGAAGGCACTTACTCGGTCGTTCAGGTTCAGCCTGACAACTTCTCGGATTCGGGAACGCATCTGGGACGGGTCGCTGGAAGTAGCGTCGGTTCCGCAGGGTTTAACCGCTTCGACAATATCGAAGTCAATGCTGGTGACCGAGGAGTTCAATACAATTTCTGCGAGCACCGACCTGCGTCGGTCAGCGGATTTGTGGCGGTCTCGACACCTGATAAACGAGATGTGATTGATGTCAACGATCCCAGCCATGAAGGGATTGAAGGAGTCACGATTCGCCTGTTGGATGCCAATGGTACAGAAGTGGCTCGAACCACAACCAACGCGGTCGGTTTCTATCAATTCACCGATCTGGCTCCCGGTCAGTATACGATCGTTGAAGTGCAGCCGGACGACTTTTTCGATTCCGGAACTCACTTGGGTACGATCCGGGGTGAAGGAGTTGGAACCGCGGGTGTTGACCGATTTACTAACATCAATTTGTTGTCGGGCGATCGAGGAATTCAGTACAACTTCTGCGAAGCTCTACCCGCTGAACTTCATGGTCGAGTATTTGAAGATGGTCCGGCATTCTTTACCGAAGACGGAACGGTGCCAACCAACTTCCGCAGTCAACGCGACGGAATATTCCAGGCTGGTGTCGATACACCAATCGAAGGCGTGAGACTGCAGTTGTACTACCGCATCGATCCGGATACCGACAGTTTTGCCCCACGAGCTGTAACTCTTGGTGATGTTCAATCCGAATTCTATTCGCATCTGGGAACGACGGATCCGAATGCCGAGATTTGGGCTGAAACGGACGCGAACGGCGAGTATTGGTTCCAGGGTTTGCAGGCGGGTAACTATATTGTGCTGGAAATCCAGCCCGATGGTTTCATCGACGCCAATGACGTTCCTGGAACGACTCAGGGCGTCAGCTACAACAGTGCGGTTGAGGCGGCGGCAGCCAGCCCGGTCTTGATCAGCGTGTTCGGCACCAATCAAATCATGGACACGATTGATGCGATTCAGCTCAACGCGGGCGAAGTATCGCTGGCGAACAACTTTACGGAAGTTCGAGTGGAGCAGTTACCACCTCCACCACTCACACCAGATCCACCTCCGACATTCGATCCGCCTCCGACATTCGATCCGCCAGTGCAATTCCCAGAATCCTCGCAACCTGGACTTCCTCTGGCTCCCGGTTTTTCGTTGGCGGGTAATTTGCCGATCAACAATGTCTCGATTATCGGCAGCAGTCGAGGCGGCACGATTGATACGATTCCGCCAGGAGCGGCTGAGCCCTACACATGGCACTTGAGTGTCATCAACGGTGGGCAACCTCGGTCAATTGAAGCTGATGCTCAAGACGCGACTTGGTTACAAGCAGCTTACTTGAGCTCATACGATTGGACGCGATTTGACATGACCGAGGGCGTTTGGACGTTTGGCCAAAACGACGACGGTGAGATCGACATTGAAGTCGATGTTAGACAGTTCGGAATGTTTGGCGGAATTCCACTGGCTGGCGACTTTGATGGAGATGGCACAGACGAAGCTGTCTTGTACCGCGAAGGTTACTGGTTGATTGATATCAATGGTAACGGCGAGTGGGACAAAGACGACTTGCTGGCCAAACTTGGTACAAGTGAGGACCGTCCGGTTGTTGGAGACTGGGATGGCGACGGCAAAGATGACATTGGTATCTTTGGCCCAATGTGGGAAGGCGATGAAGCTGCGATTCAAGCCGAACCAGGATTGCCGGATTCAGACAACGCCAAGAATACTCGGCCCAAAAATCTGCCGCCTCGCATGGAAGAGGCCGCCGATGGTGCTCGGGTCATGCGTTTGACCAGCCATGGAAAATCACGCATCGATGTGATCGACCATGTCTTCGGATACGGTGAAGAAAGTCAGGTTCCTGTGGCCGGTGACTGGAACGGCGATGGTATTCGCACGATCGGTACCTTCGAAAAAGGTCGTTGGCAATTGGACCTGAATGGTGACGGGCAATTTGATTACTCGGATGCCCAATTCACTTTCGGTCGACCCGGTGACCTCCCAGTGGTCGGTGATTTCAATGGCGATGGTATCGAAGAAGTTGCCATTTATCGAAACGGCACCTGGGTTGTTGACGTCAATGGCAATCGCCAAATCGATGCGACCGACAAGGTCTTCGAGATGGGCGGCGCTGGTGACATTCCGGTGGCTGGCGATTGGAATGGCGACGGAGTTGATGATCCGGCGATCTACAACTACGGCATGCAAGCCAACCAGATCGAAGTTCGCTAATTGCGACGATTCGGTTTTAGAACAAAAAAACTCCCGGCCATTCAGCCGGGAGTTTTTTTTTGCGCTTGGCGGATGATTGCGGGCGGGAATTGACTAACCCAGTTGTTAGCGGTCCACAGGAGCGTACTCGCCACCATTCATCGTGCTCATGTGTCGGTAAGTTTCATAGAACATGCTTTCGTTGATGAAGTGGACCGAGCCATCAGCGAAAGCAAAATTGGCACCCCTTGCAGCGTGCAGCGAGTAAAAGCCTCGCACACGATCGTTGGGATCGTTGTCAATCGCAGGATCCCAGTCGATCGAGACATCCATTGGCTGGAAATTGAGTGGCGCAGTGACATCATCCAATGAGCCCCATACTCGATCGGGTCCGATGCTGTTTGCAGTCACGGCCAGAACCGAACCTCGCCCGCCGTGAAACCCAGCTTCGTCAGTGCCGTCAAACGATGTTTTGGTCCAGACCTGGCCCATGGTAGCGCCCAGTCAGCCTCACGTTGCGCCGCAAGCGATACTTGGGTCACTGGCTGCCTCGCCAATCATCATAGTGTGTGATGTACCATCGGATATCGAGAACATGGCTGCGTTCGAGTTAATCCCAAAGATGCCCTGGCCAGGATTGGTGCGGAAAGCAAGTCGCCCGCTGACACCTTTGCAAAATGCAAAGTCAGCGGCACCGCCGTCGGGTCCGCTGTTTTGTTCAACTCGGCTGGAACTGGAAGGACATTGAAAATCTACGATAACCGCTTCCAATTGACTGGCCGAATTGGAGCGAGTCAAAGATTCAAGCTCAATGTAGGGCAGAATGAACTGGTAAGCGTTCCGGCCCTGGTTTGATCTGAAGTTTGAAGACGACGTTGAAATGCCAGGAGGAAAACGTTTGTTGGCATCGTGGTAAGCATGAGTGGCAATCGCCAATTGTTTGACTCGATTTGCACACTGAGTCCGTCGCGCCGCTGCGCGAACACTTTGAACAGCAGGCAGCAACATCGCCAACAGAACTCCGATTACGGCTATCACGACCAGCAGTTCGATAAGCGTAAACGCTGATCGCCGAGACTCCGCCCCGAGTCGTTGATTCCGTGACCGCTGAGCTGGCTTGATAATTGTGGCCATTGATATCCTCCGGCATTTATTTCAGTGTGCCAATGAAAGCAAATGCGCTCACGGGCAATCATACCGTGCAAACGTTGAATTGACAATATTTACATGAGTACCGGCGGCAATTTCCTGTTGAGTATTGAGGCGGTCTGATACAATACAAATTACCCGTCCTGTCAATACACTTTGGCCAATGTCCATCAGTTCGCAAAATCAACAATTCGATGATAGTGAGTCAAGCAGCGGGCGGGATCCGAACCAAGAGACTGCCAGCAATGGCGAAGATCGTGGCAATGAAGTTATGCGCGATCGTGATCCGACGAGCGATCAAGAGCGCGATAAGCCCAGTGATCAACAGCGCGATCAAGAACGCGATCAAGAACGCGATCAACAGCGCGATCAACAGCGCGATCAAGAACGCGACTCGAACGAGCTTCCTTCTCGGATCGGACGGTATCAGATATTGCGACAACTGGGTGTCGGCGGTTTCGGGTTCGTCTACGAAGCGTTCGATTCAGAATTGAGTCGTCGATTGGCGATTAAAGTGCCTCGTTTGGATCGTGTGCTCACTGAAAAAGAGATTGCTCGATTCCGCGATGAAGGCCGAACGCTTGCCAAGATCAATCATCCTTCCATCGTGACCGTTCATGACGTCGGTCGAACAGACGATGGCGTTCCGTTTGTTGTAATGGAATTCGTGGAGGGCACGAGTCTTTCCCGGATTTTGAAAAACAAGCGGAAGCTGGAGTTTGACCAGGTGATGCAGATTCTGGTCAAGATCGCCGAAGCGTTGCGAGAATCCCATAAGGCTTCAGTGGTGCACAGGGACTTGAAGCCGGGCAATATCATCGTCGATGAAGATGATTTTAATCAACTCAAGCTGGTTGACTTCGGGCTGGCACTGCACGACGACTTGTCCCTGAGTGAACTTGGAGGTTCGATCGAGGGCACGCCTTCGTATATGGCGCCCGAGCAAATTCGAGGTGAGAATCATCGCATTGACGGGCAAACGGATATCTGGGCTTTTGGCGTTACCATGTACCGAATGTTGACCGGCAAGCTCCCTTTTAAGGGCAAGACAACGGTCGAACTGGCTCGAGCCATTCGTTACAAAGAGGCGAAGCCACCGCGACAGCGCAATGAGCACATTCCCAAACCGATCGAGCAAATTTGTTTGCGCTGCATGGCCAAAACGATTATGGACCGTTATCAGTCGATGCAGGATGTGCTGGATGACTTGAATTCAACGCTCCAGAAGCTCAGTCAGCCAGTCGAAGATCACAGCCAGAGGTTCCAATCAACTGCACAGACTCTGCAAAAATTTGACCAGCAGCAGGACTCGGGAAGAATCCATGGTGGTGATCCTGGCAGAAGTTCCAATAGCCAGAGGAAGAGTAATTCCGGTGTGTCGGAAACAGGCATCTCCAATACGCAATCCAATTCTTTAGTATCGCAGAGTGCTCCGCTCACAATTCGCTTTAAAGGCTTGCGGCCCTTTGACAGTGGCGATCAGACATTTTTCTTGAGCTTGTTGCCGGGTTTTCGCGACCTTTACGGTGTGCCAGATTCGATCCGGTTTTGGCAACAGCGAATCGACGGTCAGGATGAACTGGAAGCGTTGACCGTGGGAATACTTTATGGGCCCAGTGGTTGCGGTAAAAGTTCGTTTGTGCGAGCCGGGTTGATTCCGATCCTGGCAACCGAAACCAATCCGGTGTATCTGGAGTGTGCGCCCGAGGGTACCGAAAAACGGTTGCTCAAGCAAATCTCGCGAAAGATCGAATCGGTTGACGAGAACGATTCTATTGCTGATGTGTTCCGCCAGTTTCGTCGAGGCGAGCATCTTGAAGAGGGTGACAAGCTGGTCATTTTCCTTGATCAATTTGAACAGTGGTTGCACGGTTCCAGCAGTGTGGAACAAGAAGAATTGACCGAGGCGCTTCGCCATTGCGACGGCAAGAACTTGATTTGTATCTTGTTGATTCGTGACGATTTTTGGATGAGCACCAGTCGGTTAATGAAGTATCTGGAAGTACCGATCCGCGAAGGCAACAACGCACTCTCGTTACCCCTGTTCGACGAACGGCATGCTCGGCGAGTGTTGGTTGCGTATGGTCGAGCGTTTGGTCGGCTGCCTCAGGTGCCCGATAACGACTTGGACACGGCACAATTGAAACCGAGTCAAAAGCAATTTATTGAGTCGGCCGTCAAGTCACTAAGCAGCGGATCGTCGGTCGTATGTGTATACCTTTCGGTGTTCGCACAAATCGCCCGCAACCAGGAATGGACGGGTGCCGAACTGAAAAGGCTCGGTGGGTTGCAGGGAGTTGGTGTGCGATTCCTGGATGAGTTATTTTTCGGATTCGAATCGAAGGGGGCAGGCAACCGTTTGGGAATCGTCTCCACGATTTTGAGAGAGTTGCTGGATGACTCGTCGGTGATCAAAGGCAAATCCAAATCGGTGGGGCAGCTTGCTGAGGCTTGCGGGACGGACCCACATGATCTGGCTTTCGATTCTGTGATCAGTCAGTTGGAAAATGATTTCAGTCTGATCTCTTTCGTGGATGAGTATTCGAAGGATGAGAACGAAGAACATTCGGTTACCGATGGCTCGCTCTCCAGTCCGGATCAATCGAATCATGCCCGGATCGAACAATCTAGGAATCGTGAAGTCAAATTGACTCATGACTTTTTGGTGGGACCGATCCGCGAATGGTTGGAGCGGAAACAAAACGAAACTCGGCAGGGCCGAGCGACTCGGCGTCTTTATGAATTGGGCTCGGCCTGGGAGGCAACCAAAGATGCTCGGTTCCTTCCGAATTCTATCGAGTATTTCGGAATCATTCGTTCGGCGGAACGCCCGCTGAAAAGCCGGTTCAAAGACTATCTTGCATCGGCGACCGGT
>CAZOXC010000081.1:0-8712 GCA_964583205.1 uncultured Pirellulaceae bacterium
AGGTGTTCTTATTCAAGTGGGTCGAGCTCCATTTTACCGGCAGGTGGCAAGTTCGTCAGAGTGGCCAAGCCAACGAATATCGGCCCGTTTTAGCAACAAAATCTAGTTTTTGAGGTATTTCTCGATTTTTGCTGACTGGTTTTGTCACGGATGGGGATTTCACAGGTACGGGAATTGCCTGACAAGCAATCGACCAATAGATTCTCCATCGAATTTTCGAATTCGATTCCATTTGACCCAGTCTCGTAGTGTTTTGGCGGATCCGGAGCAACGGGATTGGGTCAATTCATTTCTTGCCTGCCGCTTGATCGACCAGTCAGAATTGTTCCGGCACGATCAACCGCTTGCTGGGGCAGCGGACTCCAGCAACTGCGACTCCGATCTACGAATTCCGGGCCTGACTCAAAGTTTCCGCGGGATTTTTGGGGTCTACGGTACAAACAGGCAAGCGTTTATGATCAGTGGAAACCATCCTGCGGGTTTTGCCTTTTTCAAGGCGAGCCCTCGGATGAAAAATGTTTCAACACTGAAAATCACAATTGAGGATCTCCCATGAAACGGTCGATTCTGTTGGTGGCCGCATGTACTCTTGCACTTGCCACAACCGCTGCACATTCACAGGAAGACAAACTGATTTACCCCGAATCCAAAAAGATCTCGCACACTGACGAGTACTTTGGCACCAAAGTTCCTGATCCCTTTCAATGGCTCGAAAACGATGTTCGAGAATCTGATGAAGTGCGGGAATGGGTTACCCAGCAAAGCGCATTCACTGCCGACTACCTGGCTGATCTGCCTTTCCGTGAAGTCATCGAGTCTCGAATCACCAAACTTTGGAATTATGAAAAGTTTGGCACACCTTCACTGGAAGGCGGACGATACTACTTCTCGAAAAACGACGGGCTGCAAAATCAGTCGGTCCTCTACCGGATGGACTCGCTGTACGAGGAAGAACCAACCGTCGTACTGGATCCGAACAAGTGGAGCGACGACGGTACCGCAGCTCTGAGCGGCGCTGAATTCAGTTCCGATGGCAAGTACATCGTCTATGCCACCGCCGTTGCTGGTTCTGACTGGAGCGAGTGGAAGGTAATGGAAATCGAGTCCGGGAAGATCCTGGACGACTTGATCGAGTGGACCAAGTTCAGCGGTGTGAGCTTCATGCCGGATGACAAAGGCTTTATTTACACTCGCTTTCCCGAGCCCGAAGAGGGACAAGACTTTCAGAGCCTCAACAAAAACAATCGAGTCTACTATCACAAGATCGGCACCAGCCAGGCTGACGATGTGCTTGTCTACGAAGACAACGACAACCCGGACTGGGGTTTCGCTCCCGAGATCAGCGAAGACGGCAAGTACATGGTGATCACGGTCTGGAAGGGCACCGACGATCGTTACCAAGTCTATTTCAAGGAACTTAAAGATTCCGAATTGAACCTGGAGAGTGACTTTACGACCTTGATCGGCAATTTTGACAACGAATACTCTTTCATCGGAAACCAAGGAAGCAATTTCTTTTTCAAGACAAACTTGAATGCTCCCAATGGTTGCGTGATGTCCGTGGATGTCGCCGGCGACGATTTCAATTGGCAGGTGGTTGTTCCCGAATCCAAAGATGCCTTGTCTGGCGTGAGCTTCATCAACAACAGTCTGGTTTGCAGCTACCTGCAGGATGCCAAGTCCGGTATCAAGATTTATGGGCTGGACGGAAGCTTCGTTCGCGATGTCGAACTGCCGGGAATCGGAACTGCCTCCGGTTTTGGTGGCAAACAAGATCAACGAGAAACGTTTTATTCGTTCAGCAGCTTTGCTACACCACCCAGCACCTATCGCTACGACATGCAGACCGGCGAGAGCACTCTGTTCCGTCAAGCAGAAGTCGATTTCAACCCGGACGACTACGTTGTCCAACAGGTTTTCTATGAAAGCAAAGATGGAACTCGGGTCCCCATGTTCATCTGTCACGCGAAAGGCGTTGAACTTGATGGAACCAATCCAACTCTGCTTTATGGTTACGGTGGTTTTAACATTTCACTGACTCCCAGTTTTTCCGTCACTCGCCTGCAGTGGATGGAAATGGGTGGCGTGTTTGCCCTGGCGAATCTGCGTGGGGGTGGCGAGTACGGCAAAGCCTGGCATAAAGCCGGAACCAAGACCACCAAACAAAACGTGTTTGATGATTTTATCGCGGCAGCCGAATACTTGATCGAAAACAAATACACCTCGGCCGAAAACCTGGGAATCCAGGGCGGCAGCAATGGTGGATTGCTGGTTGGCGCCTGCATGACCCAGCGACCGGATTTGTTCGGTGCCTGTTTGCCGGCTGTCGGCGTAATGGACATGCTGAAATTTCAGAACTGGACCGCCGGACGCTACTGGGTTGACGATTACGGCTCGTCCGCCGCCAGTGCCGAGGAATTTGAAGCGCTGTACAAATACTCGCCCTACCATAACTTGAAGGATGGTGTTTCCTATCCTCCGACTCTGGTGACAACTGCGGACACCGATGATCGAGTGGTCCCCGGGCACAGTTTCAAATTCGCGGCTCGGTTGCAAGAAGCACACGAAGGATCCAATCCGGTGTTAATTCGAATCGAAGTCAGTGCCGGACACGGCGCAGGAAAGCCAACTTCGAAACGTATTGAAGAAACCGCCGACCAATGGGCGTTCCTCGTGAAGCACCTGGGTATGAAACCGAATCTGCCGGACGATGAGTAATTGCTGGTCAGATTCAGAATGAAGATTAAACGCGAGTTGTAATAGACTCGCGTTTTTTTTGTAAACCAACCGACTTGTGATTGGACAATATTGACTCTGTTTACATGTCGTCGAGCAGATCGACTGTGGGAAAAGATCGGCCTTCCAGCATCGCCAGACTGGCTCCTCCGCCGGTGCTGATGTGAGTCACGCTGTCTTCAAAACCAAGCTGGGCAATTGCTGCCGCGCTATCGCCGCCGCCAATAATACTGGTCGCGGTCGATTGTGCGATCGCTTCGGCGACGGCCTTCGTTCCTTGATCAAAAGGAGCAATTTCGAATACACCCATCGGACCATTCCAGACAACTGTTTGGCTGTCCCGCACAATCTGGGCAAACTGCTGCGCCGAATCGGGTCCGATATCCAGACCCAGCATGCCATCCGGGATTTCGTCGATTTTGGCGATCACCTTGTCACAGGACTCGCTGATTTCATTTCCGCAATTCGCGTCGACCGGCAAAACAATTTTATCACCTGCCGCGGCAACTAACCGGTTGGCCAAATCAACTTGATCAGGTTCCACCAGGCTGCCACCCGTCTTACCGCCTCGAGCCAGCACAAAAGTAAACGCCATCGCACCACCGATCAAAATTCGATCGCACTTGTCAATCAAATTTTCGATCACTTTGATTTTGTCAGAAACTTTGGACCCGCCCAGGATCGCCACAAACGGGCGCTGTGGACTGGCAATTGCGTCCTGCAAAAATCGAATTTCCTTTTCGACCAGCATCCCGGCAACCCGCGGCTTGCCTGCCATCGCTTGTGGCAAAGCCAACATGGAAGCATGCTCGCGATGGCAAGTCCCAAAAGCGTTGTTGCAGTAGATATCTGCAAAGGAGGCAAGCTGAGTTGCGAAACCGACATCGCCCGCTTTTTCTTCTGAATGGAATCGCAAGTTTTCCAAAACAAGGATCTCGCCAGCTTGCAAACTTCCAACCTGCGATTCCGCTGTCTCGCCAATCGTAGACTTGCAAAAATGAACAGGGCATTCGATCAATTGATCAAGCCGATTTGCTGCCGGCTGCAAACTGAAGCGGGCGTCGTTACCGTCGCCTTTCGGTCGCCCAAGGTGACTGATCAAAATTAACCTGCCGCCTCGATCCACGACCGCTTTGATCGAGGGCAATGCCATCTCGATTCGGCGGTCGTCAGTCACATTGCTGTCCGCATCCAGCGGGACATTAAAATCGACCCGCATGATCACGGTCCGGTTGCTAACATCGATTTGAGAGATTGTCTGTTTGGCCATTTGGGAATTGGTGGGAGAATTCAAATTAGCGTGCGTTTCGCTGGTTAGATCGGCTCCGCGAGTCGATTAAGTCCGTAGTATCCGGGAATCCGGCCAAATTCAACAGGGGCGTGAGCGGACGGGCTGAGAACCAACTATTTTGGAAAGTTCTGTCACAAACTGTGACTCGATCGGTACTGATTAAGTTGACAATTCGCCGATAAAACGGCCAAAATCTAGGAAACTACCAAACGGGGATTCATTAAGTGACGATTCAACGATTCAAAATCCGGCTTATTCTGAGCCTGCTCTTCTCACTTTTGCTTTTCAACAGCTCAAATTTCGCTCAGGACAAGTACGCTGTTCTGGTCGGTGTTGAGTCTTATGATCCATCGAAATTGGGTCAGTTACGATTCGCCGAAGACGACGCGATTGCATTGGGAGAATCCCTGAAGGAACTTGAATTCCAAGTCAAAGTAATGACGGGTCAGGCACATATTTCGACGGCCAAGCCCACCACGCCGGAAAAGATTCTGCGAATCCTGGCGACTCAAATGAATAATTGCATCAAAGGTGACACGATTGTCATCAGCCTTTCTGGACACGGCCTGCAATTCGGCGACGAAGAGCCGTTGGAAAATGGTGCTCGCGAAACTTATTTCTGCCCTGAAGATGCAGATCCTTCCGACAGAGATACATTGCTTCCGATCAGTGAAGTTGAAGAACTCATGAAGCAGTGCGAAGCCAGTCGCAAGCTGTTGTTGATCGACGCCTGCCGCAACGAATTTGACGACACCGAAGGAGCGGCCAAATCAGCCAGGAAACTGAAACTGGAAAGCGTGCACGAATCTCGCAAAACAGTCCCCGGCGGCATGGTGGTGATGTTCAGTTGTGCCCCGAAACAATTCAGCTTTGAACACGAAGACATCGGGCACAGTGTTTTTACTTATCACATCGTCAAATACTTGTCCGGCAATGCAGAGTCAAGATTTTACGACGAAGACGGCAGCTTGAACTTGAATGGACTCACCAATTACGTCAGCAAACGTACCAACGAGTACGTATCCGAAAACAATCTTTCAGCCGATGGACAAGTGCCGACGGTGATCAGCGCCAGCAACGACTGGAAACTTGGATCAGGCACCAACCCTGTTAGAGCACTGCTGCAAAAGATGGTTGAGTACTCTGGCGGCAAAGGACGATTGAAGAACATCGATCAGCTCATAATCACCAGAAGTTATCGAACAATGGCCGGTGGCGAAGCATTCAACTTTTCCAGTATCGACTACGCGAAGCCCGGCCTCGTGATCACGGACACGCTGATGAACGGCGGTCGTTTCAGGCAAGGCATGACTCCTGACTTCGGCTGGGTGACCGAATTGGACAACACCGTTCGCCCGATGGATGAGCGTGAACACGACGCTTCCTGGACGACTGCTTTTCCCTACGGAGTTTTAGAACTCTCTGAAAGATATGATGAATGTGAAATCGAAGGAAAAACCACAGTCAACGGAAACGAAGCCTTTATTGTTCGTTTCGGAGAATCGGATGAAGGTTACTACAAGATGTTTATTACAGAACAAGGTGAGTACCTGGGCTCGGAATCTTTGTCTCGCGGCCAGACAACGAAATCAATCATCACCAAAAACGAAGAGATCAACGGTTATACACTGGCGACTGAAGCGACCATTTCCATTGAGAACGATACGTTTTCAACCCGGGGTACCGTGACTGCTGACTATGAGTTTGATGCAAGGATAAGCAGTGATATTTTCCGAATCCCGTCCAATGTTCCTCGCAATCCCAAAGTTGACATCGCTCGAATCGTCAACGAATACAATGACTACAGTCAAGTGTATGTCGCTGAATCCGAAGGAACACTTTCGCAAGTCGAGTTTCGTAAGATCAGCTCCAACACCATGGCGGTCGATTTGTATCTAGCCAGGGGCGTCTACGAAAACACTGACCCCAGTTTCTGGAGTACGGCCGCGCGGAAACCTGCATTTATTCAACTTGATCTGGAAGAGAACGATCGAGCGATGGTCAAATCTGGCGTTGTCTTACAGGTTACCTATAAGAAGCCGGATGGAACCTCGGCCAGCCAGTTTTATATAACCCAGAATGATTTTTAGAAACCACGTTTGCTCACCTGGTGTCCAATAAACGCGGTGAGACGTCCGTCACAATTGAGCCACCGACAAAAAAAATACGCCGGAGCTAAATGCTCCGGCGTCTGGTGGTTTCGAAAACTTCGTAATGCAACTTCGTTAACGGATACGGCGGTAAGTATCACCAGAACTACTGGGCCGGAATCCGCTAACACCCGCGGCACCGCGACGCTCGATCGATACTGGCCACTCGGCAAGATCGGCAGGGATCCAGGAAAACTCCAGTTCTTCGGAGTACAGCTTGTCGATCCTGAACTCCACCTGCATTTCGTGTCCATCGGCAACCAGTTGAATCACGTAGGTATGACCTTCTACGGGTTCCACAGCTTGTGACTGCCAATTGCCTTCGTCCATCTCTTCCAGGTGTTCTTCCACATCGCCCAGGTTCACCTCGCCTAAATCAGCGATGCGACTTTCCAAACCAATATGGTGGTTGATCCGCAACTTGCCGTTTTCGAACGTAAAGTCAACATGATTCTTGTGTACCTCCAGATCCTGACTTCGGTACCGGAAACTAAAAGCCGACTTTTCATATTCGCTTTTCGCCCGAGTCTCCAAAGTAATCGTTTCGGTAGACTGCGCCTGCAGACCACTGGATGCCAACAATGCTGCCGCCACTGCCAACAAAATACTTCTCACTAACATCTGCGCTCTCCTCTTCTTATCGGTTTATAACCGAACCATGCCCCGGTTTTGAACAATCAACCATCAATGCTTGATCATTCAATGCTCGATTATAACCGAATGCCATGAAGATGGCAAAAGATAGTTTTTGGCAACGAGCGTTTGATGCTTGTCTCTTGTTGCCACACAGACTCGTCGCCACTCGCTTTGATAGCCTGACTGCCAGACAATGCTCGGTATCAACCAAATTGCCTCTAGATTGCATCAAGTAATTTCGCCATCGACATGCCGCTTGAGGCACTCGCAGATTAGAAATGTCCAGCCATTGAAGGCGCTTTCCCAGGTGAACTCGGGAACATCTTCAGGGAAAGTATCGAGCCGCTCGTTGATGACTCGAAAGTCCGTACCGGACGATTCATTGTCAAAGAGTTCGAAAATCACCAGCCCTTTGCCGGCTCTGCTCAAAGCAGTAGCTTTTTCTATAAACACTGCTGGTCGGTTGATCCATTCGACAACAAAACATTCGGAATCGAGTCGAAAGTGCTTGATGCTGTGGATGAAACGCTGGTTTAGCGCAAGGCGAGATAGATCATTGCTAAATGATCAGCCGGGAATTGGTTGTGAAAGATACGAGTCTATCGTCAGCCAGCGGGCTGCGGAGAAAGATTCGTCAGATGATGATGGCCGCGCTGTTCGGCAAGCTCGGTCAAACGTTCTCGGCTACCAGCGAAATGACGACCGTGTAGTGACTTGCTGCTAAGCATCTTTTTAAGACGATCACACCAGAAATCGGCACTGGTGCCTAAGCGCTCAAACACACAACGGACTTGATCGTTCAGTCGAGCTTTCCCCTTGCGAAACAAGCGGCTGGTGTAGTCAAGTAATCCCAGATAGTTTCCAAGCGCAAATGACTCCAATAATCCTTGGCGGAAACTGGAATCAAGATGGCTGCGATCGTCGATCGGTATCAACCAATGTTTCTGCTCGATTCGACCTGCCACTTTACAAGCAGCCGCATTACCTTGTTTGGCAGCCTTTAAACGATCAAACTTGCCTTGATCTCGCACATGAGCCACTCGTTGCCGCACAGAAGTGTGTTTGGCTGTTTCTGGAGCTGCTGATAATCCTGCTGCAAAAGGGTTCAGATCGATATAAGCGCAAGTCGCCAATAACGCCTCTTCATCAAGAATAGCGATCGATTTAAAGCGCCCTTCCCAGAAAGTGCC
Source organism: uncultured Pirellulaceae bacterium (assembly GCA_964583205.1). GTDB lineage: Bacteria > Planctomycetota > Planctomycetia > Pirellulales > Pirellulaceae > CALMEE01. Next base: position 8,004 of record CAZOXC010000081.1, read on the forward strand.
TTTGCAATCGTCTTCTTTGTTGGCCATCCGAGCCAATGGTTCTTTCAAGGCTTTCATGAACCAACCAAGTTCCCCCAGTCGTTCACGATACTTGGCAACTGCTTTTTCATCTTTTGCATGATGATCGATCCACACTTGCGTGGTTTTTTCATCATCCAAGTCCAGGTTCCTGGGCGTATACACAGTAATCCAGCGCCGCACCACTTCTTCATCCGACCAAGACTTTAACTCTTCCGGGTCCAGACGCAGCAACAAGTGCAAATGGTTATCCAGCACCGCAAACCCACCGACCGAAATCGCAAAATTATCGGCCAGCAGTTCGATACGATCTTCGATCCACTGTTTTCGATGTTCAAATCCTTCACCGCAAAGCATCGCTCGCCGCACACAGCGAGAAATGCAGTGGTAATAGGGCGTGACGTTAATATCCACGAGCTGATTTCGAGCAGTCGTCATCAAAACCTCACAAAAAAACGGCAGATCCTCGTCAAAAACAAGAATCTACCGTCGTGAGACAAAACCGTCAATCCAGTTTATGCCTGTCCTTTTTTAATTTTTTTAATTCATTATCCCTTTGTCGCGTGCTTGACGATTTTTGTCGAGCAATCGGAACGATCAATCATCGAGGTCGATGCTATAAACATGAATGTCTTTTTTGCCGGTTTTTCTATTGGCGAAGTCTGCCAAAATAAGTGTATTGCGCTCAGGA
>CAZOXC010000082.1:0-8710 GCA_964583205.1 uncultured Pirellulaceae bacterium
ATATCGACTCCTGGCCAACGACTTACTTGATTGGTCGCGACGGTAGAATCATCTCCAGTCGATTGCGAGGCGAACGATTGCTCGAACAGCTAAAAGAAATCATCAAATCGGAAAATGTAAAACCGGAGGACTCGACCGGCGAAACACCCGCTGACTCACTTGATGCCGGGGATGAAAATGAGGACGGCGACAAGGAAAAGACTTAATTGGCGGCGCAGGGCCAGAATATTGAATGGCCAGTTCTTTGGGATTCATACAGAGGGATGGAATATAAACGTGGCGTCGTTTCCCAGGACCCGTCACTCGGTTTGCGTTGGGCAGAAGAGTACATGGCTTACTTCCGGCAATATCGGACGTTTGTGATCGATCCAGCGGGCAAGATTTTGGCGGTTGGATTGCAAGGTCAGGAATTGAAGGCGTTCGTTGAATCGCTGGACCTGCAGAATTGATTGACTGGACGAGCTCTGCATCACTCGCCAGCAGGAAGAAGAGTAAACACCGAGGCACAGAGGGCAGGGAGGTTGCTGCGGTCTCGTTCTCTGAGAACGCTTTTACTCTGAAATCTGTTGCTCTGCGTTTCAACATTCCAGGCGCCAGCAATCAGCGACAATTAAATCAACGACAAGTCCGTACGTTTTGATACGGATGGAGTCAGTGTCTGATGTATTACATGTTCGGCCAAAGCTTGGCTGGTTAATCAGTTGCTTTGCCGTGCTGCCATACTGTCTCGCCAGGATTTGAGAGTTTGATTACGGATGTATTCGCCGAACTCTATTTTGATTAAGTAGTTCGTAAGTTCTCTCGCCAGCCTGCGTCTTACCTGGACACTCAAGTTGATCGGACAATGGAGACAACGATGTTCTCGGAATTCACGAAGCGATTATTGAACGGCTCGAACGGATTTGATTTCGTGGCCGCTCATTTTGCTTGCGAGGAAGACAAGTTCTCGGCGTCAAATCCAAATGGTTTTGTAAATCTGGGCTCAGCTCAAAACTTTTTAGGCAAGGCAGCGATCCAGTCACGATTACAGTCGCTCGACTGGAATCTGGAGGACACTCCTTATCGCGAGTTTGCCGGGACTGAAAGTTCCAGAACAGCGGTTGCGAACTATTTACAGGACATTTCCGGGCGGAGCGTTGATCCGAATCACGTTGTGATCGGCAACGGACTTGTAAGTGTCCTCGAAGCAATCGGCATCGCGATTCTTGATGCGGGCGACCACGTGCTGGTACCGACTCCCGTTTTCCCCGGCCTGATAACTGCATTGACGTCCCGCACTCAGGCAAATTTCATCAAGCTGGAGACAAGCGCTGATGATCAGTTTCAACTGTCGCCATCTGCTATTCGGGCAAAGCTGGAATTTGAATTGAAGCAGGATCGACCTGTGAAAGCAGTGTTGCTTTGTTCGCCAGGCAATCCGATCGGGCAAGTATTTACGGCTGCCGAAGTGCAGCAGTTTGTGAAGATCGCTGAAGATTTTAACGTCGCGTTGATTGTCGACGAGATTTATGCGTCCAGCTGTTTTGACGGCGTTGATTTTGTCAGCGCGTTGACTGCCAATTCAGATCACGTGATAACGATCGGCGGGCTCTCCAAAGACTTTGGGCTCGCTGGCTACACGACTGCCTGGGCTTGTACTGGCAACGAATACATCATCAAGGCGTTGCAGAAACAGAGTCACTTTTTCAGGCTATCGGCTCCAATTCAGCGAGCGATTGAAACGTTCCTGGAACCGCAGTGGCAGACCTCTTTCACTCAATCCAATCGCAAACACCTAAGTCAACATTACGCCGACACTTGTACCGAACTGAGTGAACTTGGCATCGAAGTAACACCGGCTCAAGCCGGCTTGGTCGCCTGGCTGGACCTTCGCTCTTATCTGAAAGCCGCCGATGAGGATGGTCAGTTGGAATTGTACCGCTATTTGCTGGAACAACACCGAGTTCATTTGAGCCCTGCGTCTGGCTTTCATTGTCGAACGCCAGGGTTCTTTCGAATCTGCTTTAGTCAGGAACAGGAAACACTTCGCGAGGGCCTGCGAAGAATTCAGCGAGGACTGCGTCAATATCAGAGCAATAGCTCTACACATTTTATGGAGGTTTGAAGCGATGATTGTCAAAACACTTATGGATCACAAACAGCAATTGCAGGTCTTCGTTGAGCGCACCGTTAACTTGATCATGCAGCGTTTGAGTGAACAAGCGCGGCACGACGCCTGTCCGACTTACTGCAACAACGCCATTGAAGAAGATCTAAGCGACTTGCTGGAACCGTTTGCCGAACGCTACTCGATCGAACCTGAAGCAATCGCTCGCGAGTTCGTGGAAGACTACTTGCCTGGAATCTCCATCGCCTGCCAGACTGATGCCGAGCGATATCAAACCGAGGATCCAGCTCTCGAAAACCTCGACGAAGTGTTTTACGCCAGCAACGGATACTGGGCCACGGTTGCTTACCGAATTGCCAACGCGTTGTTGAAGTTAAACGTGCCGATCATCCCGCGGGCGATCTCCGCGATCGCTCATTCACGAACGGGTGTCGACATTCATCCAGGTGCGACAATCGATGCTGGGCTGTTTATCGACCATGGAACGGGAATCGCGATTGGTTGCACTGCCGTCATTCATGCCAACGTCAACTTGTACAACGGCGTTGTGTTAGGAACTCGCAGCAAGCCCAGAAAGAAAATGGATGAAGAGTCTGAAACGATCAGGAAACGTCATCCAACCATCGAAAGTAACGTCAGCCTCTACACAAACGCATTCGTGGGTGGCGATGTAGTGATCGGGTCGGGAACGACTGTAGGTGCATACGCATTTATCTGTCACGACGTTCCGGCCGACTCAGTGGTGCTTGGCAAGACCGACAATGACAAACAATCCGCAGTGAACCCCGGGGCAACTCCTGTTCTGCCTGCACCAATCGAGTATGTGATCTGACGGCGGACGTTCATCTGGAATCAGCTGCTTTACCCAATTCGTGGAGACTGTTGAGCAAAAGACGAGGCATAGCAACAAGGGACCGGTTGCTTTTCACAACTCGGATTTTGCCCATAGTCGGCGAACATTGGGTTTGCTAAAATCTGTGGCTCAGCCCCGATAGCTCAGTTGGCAGAGCAACTGACTCTTAATCAGTAGGTCCTAGGTTCGAGCCCTAGTCGGGGCACTTTTTCTTCCAGCTTCTCTCAGTGCTGACGTGTTAACAAATTCCCATTTTATTAACATGCTTTCTTGACTTGTTAACCTTGGTGACAAAAACAAGACCGGCGAACTGGATCATCACAGGGCCATGACTGGCGAAGATGTGGACCAGCGATTCCTTCTCTTTGGCGGGAGCCGGAGTGGAAATGGTGGTGCTGTTTTTGAGGAAGGCACGCGATAGCACCAACGCCTGGTCACTCATGAAGCGATCTCAATCATATTAACGGCAGCTCGACACACAGCCAGGAACTTGATCTATATTAACGACAGCCGTTAATAAGGAGGGAAGATGTGATTGATGAGTAAAAGCAAGCTGGAAATTCTGGCGTATGATTCGAGTCCGCTGGGTCCTTTGTGCTTGCGGCGCCGAGAGCTCTTGTCGCAACCGGGAGTCATCGTGACAGAAGTGACTCTCAATCACCAATTCCTGATGAGCAGCCTCTACACGGATTCCGAAAAGGCTCTGGCAACCATCGCTGTCGAAATGCACAACTGCAATGAGCTCCAGGTCCTGGTGGGTGGACTGGGTTTGGGCTATACGACTCGGGCAGCTCTGAATTCAGAAAAGGTATCGCATGTTGAAGTCGTCGAGTTCTTGCCGCAAGTCATTCAATGGATGAAAGACGGGCTGGTGCCTCTGTCTTCTGAACTCAATCAACACCAGCAACTGGAAGTGGTGCAGGGCGACGTCTACAAACGGCTTTTGAATGGTCCAGACAAACGCTATGACGCAATTCTGATCGATGTAGATCACTCGCCGGACGAGCGTCTGGATCACGAGAGCGTTTCTTTTTATTCAGAAGAAGGTTTGCTGGCGGCCAAAGAACACTTGAACAAAGACGGCGTCCTGGCCGTTTGGTCTTACGCCGAGAGTTCGCCATTTGCGGAGGCGCTGAACAGGGTATTCGCCGAAGTTCGAATCGAGCCCGTCACCTATCACAACCAACTTGTTGACGAACACCCGACCGACTGGTTGTTTTTCGCCCGGGATTAGTCAAGCCATTCAAACTGAGCACGCAACTCCATAGAACCGGCACTATTGCCCGTTAACCAGAGTCATCTTGTGCGTGCTTACGTGGCCATCTACAAACTTTAAATCTGTGATTAGCTTCCGGTTTGATACCGTTAAAAGTGAGTCGGGAAAGAGTGCCCAACGACCGCTCAGTTTGAGAAGCGAGAGTTGCAACTGTTACCCAATTCCGTCTAAAGGGCGGTACTGCAAACTGCTGCCGTCTGATTCTGGTCGGCAAGTCAATTTTGCTTTTGATCAAGTTCAGCGAATACCAATCGAAGCAATGGCTACTCGAACTTGAACTCACTCTCTTCTGTTTTCTGCGTGTCGTACAGTGGCATGTAGCGATAGTAGACTTCCAGAGTCATGGTGGCCATCGCAGTGCAATAGAGTCGGCCACCAACCTGGGTTCCCAGGTCGCTCGGATAACTGAAGTACCAGCTACCTTTGGGTTGAGCTCTTTGTGCTTGAGAAGCGATCAGGAACTCGCGCATCTCTTCGTTCCACTTGGTCCACATTTCACCGCCATTGTGACGCATGACTTGCGTAGCGTAATAGTTGAAATACATATCGCAATTGAAATCGGTTTTTTCGTTTTCACTGGGTTTATCTCCCAGTGCCCAGTCGCCGATATGCGGACGCAGCCGACCCAGGTACTCGGTACCGGTTCGCAGCGAAGGGTGATCCTTGTCCCAACCCAAATACATACGACACAACAAACCGACTGCTGTTAAAGCTGGTCGACGCCGGCCGGGCGTAATCGGTTGCAGGTAACCATAGTGCACATTACTTTCGGCCGAGACCGAATCCAGAAATCTGGATGCGCCCCGAACGGTTTCTTCGGGCACGTTGAGTCCCGCCATATGACCACTCTTCAGAGCCATCACCATCCAGCCGGTTACCGAAGTATCACCGACTTCCTGAACTCGATAACGCCAGCCACCTCCAGTGGGTTCTTGCGCTCTGACGATGAAGTTGAGCGCCTGTTGAGCTGGATCAGCCAACGCACTGTCGCGAGTCATCGAGTACAACTCGGTCAGCAGCAGTGTTGCCAGTGCATGGGAATACATGTTGCCCTGACCTTCGCGATAGGAGTAGCCAGTTTCCCTCCCTCGATCCAACAGGAACTCAACACCTGCTTTTACTGTCTCTTTGTATTCGCCTTCGGTGTGCGTCTGGCCGGCGCCCAGGAATGGCAGCAAAGCCAGTGAAGTCGCGCCGTATTCCGAACTGGAGTACCGACCCGGGTTGGGCGAGAGTCGTTCGCGAGAATTAGGGCCCGTGCGATGATCAAAACTCCAACTGCCATTTTCCAGTTGATGTTTGGCGATCCATTCAAGCGCCAACTTGACGGCGTTTTCACTACCGGCAGTACCGCCCCATTTTTTCAGCATGGCTGCCTTGTTCGATGCGCTGCGTCCACCAGTCATACCGGCCGTCGCACCAACCGCGCTCATTGCTGAAGACTCGATACCGGCAACGTTCTCGAACAGCGTTGTGTCAAATTCGACGGAATCCTCACTGAACTCGGCAACCGCGACTTCGGTGAACTCTTCCATCACCTCGGTCTCCATCGTGTCTTCCATTTCTGTATTTTCGAATGGATCGGTGAACTCGACGGGCTCGGCGCTCATCTCGTCCAGCTGTTCAGTTTGCTGTGACGGTTCTCCGGCTTCCAGAGAAACGGTCTCCTTGACCGGCAGCTTAAAGGTCAACAGCGCCAAGACGATAATCAAAACAACATGCACGATAAAGCTGGTCATCCAGCTGGGCATCACTTGAAACAACAAGAAGCGGTTACCGCCTTCTTCATCAAGTTGTTCTTCTTCGCCTTCGATTTGTGACTGCTCTGCAGCGTAATCCTGGTTTTTGCTCATAATGTTTCTTCGACCGGAAAATCAAGCCAAACGATTCCTTCAGACCACCAATGTGGCCGACAGTTGAGGCAGGCTTTGCGTAATCTAATTTTGGCGAAAGTGGATAGCGGAAGGCAATGACGAGCAACAGATTTTTAACGCAAACTAACCCCGTTCGAAATTTTACCCGCCCAAACCCGCCGGGAAAACGAATTTCTCCATTTTCAAAGGAAAATTGGCGATTTGCGGGCGAATTCCGTGAGCCGATTCGTGTTTGCCGGGCTGAACTTCCGCAAAATCATTATTCCGTGATAATTCAGTCTACAGATAATGCCTTTCAAGCATGAACAGCTGGCTGGCCGGCCAACTGCATATTGCTGGCAAAGCACCGACAAAGCACTGGCAAAGTGTGCCTTGCAGGTCACTACCACCAACGCTGCCCGACATGAGTTAGTGTCGCAAGCACAATTGATTTGTTAACAATAAACTCGACTCGATTACCGCTTTTTTAAACCATCCGAAAATCACTTGATAGAAATCCTTAAAACCGAACAACAACTTCGCAAGTTCACTGGTGCAGCGCGGCAAGCGGGCAAGTCGATTGGCGTAGTGCCTACCATGGGCGCGCTGCACGAAGGGCACTTGAGCCTGGTCCAGCACTCGAACGATCAAACGGATTGCACGATCGTGACCATCTTCGTCAATCCGACTCAGTTTGCCCCAAACGAAGATCTCTCCAAATACCCTCGCGATCTGGAGCGGGATCTGGAGTTGCTGCGGCAGCATCAAGTCGACGCGGTCTTCGCGCCTGACAAAGAAACAATCTACCCCCAGGGGTTCTCGACCAGTGTCCAACCGCCGGCGGTGGCCAAGCTGCTGGAGGGCGAGTTTCGGCCGGAGCATTTTCAAGGCGTCGCCACGGTCGTGCTCAAGCTGTTTAATCTGGTGACGGCTGACCGCGCTTTCTTCGGACAAAAAGACTTTCAACAAGTTGCGGTCGTCAAACAGATGGTGCGGGATCTGAACGTGCCGGTGGAAGTGGTTGTCTGTCCGATTGTGCGAGATCAGGACGGGCTAGCACTGAGTTCTCGAAATGTCTATCTGGATCAGGAACAACGCCAACGAGCACTTTCGCTTTCAAAAACACTGCAACTGGCAGTCGAGGCCATCGAGCAGGGCGAGTCCGATGGCCACATTATCATGGCGGAAATGAATCAAAACCTAATCGATGGCGGCGTGAGCGACATCGACTATGCAGTGATTGCTGACCCGGTAACACTTAAAGCTATGAACCAGGTCCGGAAACCGGCCGTACTGCTGGTGGCAGCTTTTGTGGATCAAGTCCGTTTGATCGACAACCGGGTCCTCGAGAATTGAAACCGCTTGAACAATGACGCAACGACTGGGTTGTTCTGCAAAGCAATAAGCGAACAGGGAATTTCGTGCAACAAACACTTTTTGTCATTCCGGCCTGGCTGTTTGACGGCCCCTTGATAATCGCCTGGGCGATCGGCGGCATCATCGCTTTGGCCTATCTGCTTTACAAACATGGCTGGGGACATCAAGTCATCAGCTTCCTGCCGATTTTCTTGATAATGGGCGCAGTGATTTATTTCGTACTGCCCAATGTTGTCATCGACGGCACCGATCCTGAAAACCCCAATGGACCGCCGGTCCCCTGGGGTCTGGCGGTTCGCGGTTACGGCATGATGATGTTGCTGGCCATGGTCAGCGGGTTCGTGCTGGTCGTGGTGCGAGCCAATCAATGTCGGCTGAATACCGAACGCATTGTGTCGCTTTCATTCTGGATGATCCTTTGCGGGATCATTGGGGCCAGATTGTTTTTCGTGATTCAAAAGTCAGACCAGTTCGAAGCCAACAACTTGCGAGAAATGATCGTGTCGATGGTGGACATGACCAAGGGCGGTCTGGTGGTCTACGGGAGCTTCATCGGCTCCATGCTGGCGGCCGCTGTGTTTTGCTGGCGGACAAAAATCCGCTTCTGGATTACAGCCGATATCCTGGTTCCGGCGCTGCTGTTGGGACTGGCGATTGGGCGAGTCGGCTGTCTGCTTAATGGTTGCTGCTTTGGTGGTGCTTGCGAGGTGCAATGGGCGGCCGCCAAATTTCCGGCTGGATCACCTCCCTACATGCGACATCTGGCAACGGGCGAACTGTTGGGAATGAAAACCTCGCCACATGAAACGGAACCGGGTAGCTATGTCGTTGAAAGTGTTGAACCCGGCTCGCTGGCGGAAGAATTCTCCTTTCAGCCAGGCGAAATTTTCCGGGTTAACAGTGGGCCCGAGCGAATCATCCGAGATCGAATTGCTCATGGCATTCCGATTCAATCGCAGATAGAAGTGTATTCCAATCGAATCCCCCAGCGGATCATCGATTTGTCACGATTCGAAAACTCGCCACTGAATCAGTCGCTGCCGATTCATCCGACGCAAGTTTACAGTGCGGTCAATGCGTTCTTGCTGGCGATGATTGCCTGGTTCATGTTTCCCTTCCGCTGGCGAGATGGGGACGTCATGGGAGTGATGCTGATTCTCTATGCGATCACTCGATTCCTGCTGGAATACGTCAGAACGGATGAAATCCCGATCGATCCCTGGGGACTGCTCACGGTCTCGCAA
>CAZOXC010000083.1:0-8710 GCA_964583205.1 uncultured Pirellulaceae bacterium
TAAATAGGCGGATGATCATTCTCAATCCACTCTGGACACAATAAATACCTCGCAGGTTCACTTGCGCGACATAATGTTTAAACCGAAAACAGCATACCAAATGCAAACCCAAACTCAAATTTGTTGCGAGGCAATCGCAACTGCGGTGCGAACTAACTCGCTGGCAAAGAATCGTCGTCAAACGAGCGCGGCACTGGCCAAGTGCGGTCGCCATTTCAAATTGTCTCGGTTAATCTCTCAATCGTAACGTTCGTCGAAGGGAACGATGGAACGTAGATAACCGACAAGTTGATTGTCGTCGGAAACTGCAGATTGTGGAATAAATATTAACGAGTCATCACTTGAGACAATCGTAAGGCCTTCTTTGAATAAAGCTGCCGTTTTCAGCATGTCTGTTGTAACAAACTGGGCAGAATCTTTTTGGACAACAAGTATTCCTTCACGAAAGAATTCACAAGAAGCCTGTTTATCAAGCAGCCCGCTCAAGCGGTATATGAAAACACGCAATCGTTCGCGCATCCTAACGCCGAACAAGAGATATAAAACGACGGCGCATGGAGCAATCACCCAAAACAACTCGCCTGGTTTGTTGACCGCTTGAGAGATTGCAATTATAGATAAGACTGGGATGCCGATTATTTTGAGATAGCCACGAAGCTGATGATCGATGCGCATTCTGCGTCGACAGCGATTCCGCGCAATCACGTAGTTTGCATCAATGGTATAAGTAGCTTTCGCAATCGCCGGTTCCGATAACTCAATGTGCGTGGGCACTTGCAAGTCCGATTTGGGCGTAGAGTAAGGATTGTCCATTATCTAAAAACGCGAAAAGTGTACGTGATCAGCGAACCGACGGTTGATGACACCAACCTAAAAACGGAGTGATGTAAAACTCTAAACACCGACCGTGGCTTCGGTGCGTCTCTTTATTGTATCAAGCTTCATGGGTTTCGGATGTGATCATACCGAGCGCTCGATCGGTAAGCCAAATGTCAATGTACATAGGATGAGCTGCTGGCATCCCTCGATGCGGAGTTCCAAAATTTCCCTGTCCTGAAATCATCCGGTGTTCAGTTGGATCATGGTACATTCCAAGAATCAGGAAGTGGACGTAAATCGCCTCGGGAGGCAAGCTTGGCGTATCAGTTTGAAGCGATTCATGTTCCGCGTCATCCAGCTTGCCTTGGCTTGCGAAGGCGACCAATTATGGATCGGTGGCCTCGGTTTAGTCAGTCGTGAATAAGGAAGACGCCTTTAAAGTTTGAACATGCAGTCCGCTATCAGTAAGAATTAAAAAGCGGAACTCGGTGTCTTTGGAAGAGAATGCCAAAGTGCCAGACAATCCGCAATCCTCGATCGCGATGGGAAATGACCTTGAACCAAGGTCTACATATGCGCCTCAACATGATCCGACCCGAACAAGGACAGTATCTTGCTCACCAGTATTGCAAAGCGTAAACGGAACCTTCCATGCACCACTCGCTTGAGATCCGCCGCCTGAATCAGCGGTGACTCGCACTGGATTGTCGAGCGAATCGAAATTTGGTTCTGGAAAGCCAAAATCGGTAAGCTCAATATTCATTTGTGAATATTTGGAATTCTCCAACAACTGGAAATGCGTTACATCCGAACTGAGTTTGTTCCAATCCCTGCCGTCACACCATTTCCTAAGCGTGGGTAGGCGAATTCCATCAACGAATTCAACATCAAATTCGAAACGGAATCTATGAACGTGTTGTTTTTGCTGGGGCTCGGCCTGTTCTAATCGAGACTCTTGGATCAACCAGTTATTGTGAGAATCAAGAAAAAGCTCTCCGGATACATGCGAGTCCTCAAATACTAATCGATAAAGCCCCGGATGCTGTTTCGTCGGAGAATTCGAAAGAGAAAGGACCTTGAATGAAGGGCGTTGAATCAACTCGAGCAAAGAATCGCACAACACAAAATCCGGAAAGTATGAACGTTTGAACGAACGATGGATGATGTGTGTCTCAGGAAGCACGTTAGTCGGCAACACGTCGACTATCTTGAAACCAGAACAGCCTTCGACAGATTCGAGCCAAAACCCGTACGCCTTGTTCAAGCCAAAAATCCAGCGAGAACGATCGCCAAACTCCAAAATTTCGATGGAGCCTTGAGGGAGTCGATGAACGACACTTCGACTATCAAATTCATGTTGCGATACGTCATTAACGGTAAAACTCTCCGAAGACAAGCTAGTTGCCTGGAGCACGTCACCAAAGCGCTTCCACGCTCTTGATGCTTCTGAAATTAGCTTAGAGTCAACCATTGAAAATGCGTCATAGCGTCTGGGTTCGTCGAGTCGGGACACCTGGTTCATTCGTGTCATGCAAGATCCTCAAGCGACATAGCGCCCCTGAACACCGATCCGAAGATTGGTCACGCCAACCTGGAAACGGAGCGATGAAAATTCAAAAACCTTGGTAAAGTGCTGTCGCGACCAGCCAACCGCGAGGGCCTTGGCGGCTTCGCCTGCATCACAATGTTATGCGACGATTTCCTCATCGCTGTCGATGGCACTGAAGATCCTCCACTCGCTGATTGTACCCAGGGTCAACGATGCAGCAAGAATTATTGCCATAATTGGTCCCACGGCGGGCGGCCCCCACCCTCCAAGTATCATCCAGACCACTAGACTGACGACAACGTTTACCACGGCAGCAATTAGGCAACAAGCAAAAATCCCGAGATGTTGGGCCGGTGTTTTCCTCAGACCATAGAGATCAAACATCAAAAATGTGAACGACAATGGAACAATCAGCAGGAAAGTATTACTGAGCGCAATGCCAATATCAAAATCAACAATCACGTGGCCCCCAAGCAAGTGGCCAAGAATCGAATGTCGATAGTTTTCGCCGTCTGACAGGATCGGCGTGGATAAAACAAAAAACGACACCAAAGCACAGGCCAGGAAAACACCTATTAGCGCGAGTCGATTTCGATATGCCTTGCCCATAAAGTCTGAACCGCGATCTATTAAGCCGCATAACACTCGGTGTCGCGGCAAAAAAGATGTGTGTAACAACGAGGGCTTCGGACGGTGGGCTAAAACTTGAAATCAAACACGCCAGCCAAGCTTTTGCGTGCTTCAAAATATTAGCCGTCGTTGTTGAGTACTGGGACTTCCGGTTGACTATCCATGATTTCAATCAAGCCGGCGGCAGCAGTAGCTACCTCAGTATTGGCTGAATCAACCAGAGCAAGAATGTCGTCGCGGAACTCAAGGCGTATCCAGGTTGCCGCCTCAGCGCTCTCCGCTAAGAGTGGGGCAAACTGTTCGTTGAGTATCTGGAGTTGAATACTTGAGTCACCGTTTCGTAAGGCGTCGTGATATGAAATGGACACCGCAGTCCCGAATGAGCTCGCAAGGGCGCCACCCTCAATCACGATGCGATTGGGTATGTCGCGGGCCCAAGTTAACGCGCTGACGGCGGACCACGCTGCTGCCGAGCTCGCGATAGTGAAAAACAACACTGCAAAGACGAACCAGGCCCAAACTCTGTTTGTTCTGCTCAACAATCCTGCAGATTTCTTTTGAATCGCTGACGGCTTGGTTTTGGCAGCACTCATTGAAATCTCCTGAAAACGACGATAGGAATCCGATAAAATATACGCATTTCAAGCCATTCGGCAGAGCTTCGCATTTATTGGAGCTTTTTTATGCGGATATTGTTCAGGCAGATAGCGATACCGCTCGATCCCAGTGGAACCTATTGTTATGAAGCGTTATCGGGCAATAAACTCATCTACAGTTGTAATCCATTCTTTATCAAGTTGCCACAACGTAGCTTGAATTGATTTCTTGTCTCTGGGGGCGGTGACGTACGGATCATGCCAATCTAAATCGAACATCCGCTGCCAACTGCTTTGGATAACGGAGTTGATGGCGCGGTCAGTCGGTGGGTTGGACCATGAGTAACTTAGGTTTTGATGACGCTCGGCAAATGTCCCAGCTTCCGATTCAGATGAAGCCAGATACCAGAAGTTTAATGTGTAGTGCCACAGTTCAAAGTCTGACAGTAGCGCACGGTTTTCTGGAATGGTGAAGCTGATACGAACGCCACGAGTGCCGGTTGGCAGGTGCCCGGACGATCTGAGATCGGGACGTTGCCTGTGGATTCCGTCATATTGGCGCCATGCCCAGATTGGAACCGAGACACGGGGTGACGGCGGCTGCCCAATGCGGTCGCGCATCTGAGCTGCCATCCAGTCGTAAGCAGGAAGAAAGTCACGATCAGCGTGGCCGCGGTGACCACGCAAGTATCCTCGTTCCTGCATCGATCGCCATGCAGTGTCGGTTTGAATTGTCCAGAGCTTCATTTTGCTCTTAACAACATAACGCTGACCATCACCGGGTTGATTGTGGGTCACAACATGTCCATCGCACTGTTATTCGGCGATTGAGTTAGGACATCCATTCTTCTTTAACAGAGTTGACGAACCATTCTCCGTCACGCTGAATTAGCTGGACAGTGTATCCTGCAGCGCCGTCTGGTCCCAGCATCCATTCGACATAAATTGTTGCCTCGTGCTCGCCAATATCTTTGACATCAAAGTTTTCCCATAGCATTGCGTGTTTCCCAGTTTTCTCATCGGAGGGGCTTTCGTTCTTGAGCACTAGTCGCTCGGACCCAAGTACGGGAATGCGGAAGTCAGCAAATTCCGCCAAAAGTTCGGGTGTATCATTCGGTGTGCCGACGATAAAGCAATGAAAACCCGAAGGGGAAACACCACCATCCTTGGGCGCGTACTGATCAAACATGTGGCGAGCGACTACTAAGAAAAGCTTGTTGGCATCGGGTTGCTCTGCCTTTTCGCTCGCAACCGACGGCAGCATTGTTTCTTGATTCGAGCTGCAGCTCGCAAGCAGTGGAAGCAGCACAAATACAATGATCAAGTCGAAACGTTCCATTACATGCCTCAATTCGTTTTAAACCATTTAAGCGGGATAATGTCTAAGTTCACCGGGGCGCGGCGAATAAACCAACCATCAACAAGCCGCGCGCCCCGCGACCGGTCGCGACGAGAGATTGTTCATTTTTTAAAACGCCCGACTTCGCGACTTGGGTGCATTGTTTTGTTATCCCTTGCTATTTCGCTTGGGAATTGGCAAGAGCATGCGAACACGTTTTCGATAGTCTTCGTAGTCCTGCCCCAATGTTGCAACGAGGTCGTTTTCTTCAAAATGGAGTCCGATGAAAATGTAGAGTGTCATTGCGATCGACAATACCAGTTGCGTCATTGTCATGGTTGCGGTGAACCAAACGCCAATTATTACGCCGAGTTGAATTGGGTGCCGTACGAGTTTGTAAACGAACCGTTCTGTAAATTTTTGCGAAGGCGAAGTTCTGCCAACAAAGAAGCAATACACCTGCTGCAAGCCAAACAGTTCAAAGTGGTTGATCGCGAAAGAGGACGCAATGATCAAGCCCCAACCAGACAACTGGATGCCCGTAAGAATATCTCTGGCAGTTCGATTCTCAATATTCCAAACAATCCCTGCGATTGCTTGCCATTGGAAACAAATCAAAATAAAAACAAGCCCGGACAACAAAACATAGGTGCTGCGTTCAGCTGGCGGCGGAATTATTTTCGTCCACACTGCCTTAAAGCTTGGTCTCGCCATTACAGAATGTTGCAATCCGAGTACAACTATCAGCCCTATATTTACAAGCAGAGCAACACCCAGTGGAGCTGGTTCAGAAGAATTGATGTGAAACGGAAGGAACTCCCAGCCGCCTACAAACAGCATGAAAAAGACAAGCCCTGCAAAGCCGACTGCATAGGAAAGAACTCCGTAAATGAGGATAAGTAACCGTTGCAACAGTAAGTCCTTTCGAGGGCGCTGAATTGGGATAACGACCGCGATGACCCAGTCGCAGCAAATAAACTAAACATTAAAATCGACGCGAAATGCGACTTGGGGTCGATCGCATTGTTATCCACGATCCTCAACCATCACGTCCCATTTATCGAGTATTTCACTCCGAACGTCTGGTGTCAGTTCCATTCGCATTTCAACGTCGTCGAGCCCTGGAGCGATCCCATTGGGCTGCGTACCGAAATTAAGAAATCCATACTTTTGAAAGAACCCTTTTGTCAGTTGGCTGGTTCCCAATCGAACCGCAGTAATGTGTTCGAAACTTGCGATTGATTTAAGCCGGAACATCAAAAGCATTTTACCATAATTCTTGCTATGCAACTGATGTCGAACCATGCCCCAACACAAGTCGGCGCATTTGGAGTCATCTCTTAAAGCGTAGCCACCACAGGCTACAACCTCGTTTTGCTCCAGTATAACGAAATAGGGAAATGCGAGCGTGTCGAGGAAATTCAAAAAGTCGTTCAATTCATGCTCGCGAAAGTACTCGGGCACATTGGACTTGAAAACATCGATGCAAACGTCTCGGTCGGTAGTTTTGTATTCTCGAAGCATGTTTGGACACAAGTGGATAACGTCAAAATTAACCGGGTGCGAACGGAAGACGGACCATTGGCAACCGACTGATTTGAGCACTCCGATTCAATTTGTTGTTATACCGCTATTGGGTGTACATTTCGAGGAACCGTGAATCAACATTTGGGGGATCAGTATCGTCGTATTTGGCGAACAGGATTTCATTTTCCATCCAGAAACGCGATATAAATCGTTCGAATGAAGTCTCCCTAATGTTGAAGTCTGTCTCTTTGAGCTCGTCTATGTCGTAGTCCATGCCATCGGCGTCGAAGAATTCGTAGGACGAGACAACACAGTGATCTGAACCGTCCCTATTGAGGTACAAATACCAAAAGGCGCAGTCCTGCTGATCGTGCAAGAATCGGAGCAGAAACCCGTCGGCGATTGGAAGCACGGATTGGGCAAGATTCAGATAGCACGCCGATACCGAGCGCAGATGCTTGTGCCATTCCGGTGTGCGAATGAAGGTCACGAATTCTGGCGGTAGTTTGAGTCCAGATTCTTCGGCGGATGCTACTGCAGAATTCAGTTGTGCGGGAAGCTCGTTTGCGCGTTCGTCACCGATCGCCCATTCATCATGCATTGGAGTTTCGGTCAGCCATGCGAACGTACCATTAAGAGCGTGTGGATGCTCCTTGATGTCTACTTCGTTCGAAAATGGTGAGTCAGCAGGTTGCATGTGAATCTTGCGTGATAACGGTTACGATCACCGAGCCGGAACGGAAATCACTGTTTCAATTGTCAAAACGCCCGACTTCGCGACTCAGGTGCATGTTTTTGTTATCCCGCGGTTTTGGCCACCTTTTCAATGGTACTCAACACAGGGTTGATATTTATGTCATTGGAACTATTTGATTTCGTGTAGCCAGTTTCCGGATCATCAAAAATTACACGAGCGATTTCCAGTCTAAATTGATTTTTCGCGTCGATGTTGTCGTCGCCAATCGAGCCCTCGAATACGCGATACTGATTTAAAACTGTGTCGCGGTGATTGTAGATGATTCGCAGGTTGCGTTCGAGGTTGTATTTCCCAAGGCAAACCTTCATGAATATAGCGGGAGTCGATATTACCAACGCACGTTTCAAAAATTCGCCGATTACAACGCCAACATCGGACGAGGTTTGAAATGTCGCGACCGCCCACCCTATGCATCCAATAGTCGCCAATGAAGCGACAATGAATGCCCAAAACCAACACGTTTCGCGCGTTTTATGATTGCCCGCCAATGCAGAAAAATTATCGGCAGCTTCATCGGTTGAAAACTTGGAAAGTTTATCGCGAAGCGATTTCAGGACCGTGTCCGCATCAGAGTTGGTCTTGTTAATAGCGGCAAGCTGTTCACCTGCATCCGTTTCAATTTTCGTAAGTGCATTTTCGGCGGTTAATTGAGATTCAAGTCGACACAATCGTAATGCAGATTCGAACGGATAAATCTGTGTTTGCATCGTCGTGACGTTAGTTTGGATTTGTTTAAGATGGCTGGTTCTGGATTGAGGGTAATTCGTTTGGTTGGTGCCAGCTGTGACAAGTCTGTTTATCGCTTCAGCGCTGTTTTTGATTCCAGTTAGCTGTTGCTTAATTTTCGTGAGATTGTCGTTGAGATAGCCGGGCTCCAAGCAATCGCCGAATTGCCGGATCATCTCGACAATACGTTTGAAATATTCACATGCTTGGTTCTTCTGAGTCTGAGCTTCATGGAAACCATTTGCCGTTCCAAGGTCATCGTGCGTAATGTCCGTGTCTCGCAGTTCTTGAAGCGGCGTCAGAATCTCTTTTTCGATGTCCATAAGCAAATATTTAGAGCCAGGTAACGTCAGGGTTCACCGGGCCGCGGCAAACTCACTAAACATTAAAACCCGCGCGACCCGCGGCTCCGATTCATGTACACCCAGCATGGGCGTGTTGTTGTGGGTTGTGTTGATGTTTGTCGAAGACAAGCTTCAATCAGTCCCCTGTACTTAGTTCCAGTAATTTGAAACCGGGAGCAGCATACCAAATGTAAAACCCAAACTCAAATTTTGTTCGAGGCGAAGGCAACTGCGGTGCGAAAAAACGAATGGGAAACGGCGGAGATTCAAAGCAAATGCCCGTTAGAAATTTTCAGCCACGATAGTGGCGACATGATGTAGCCCCTGGCGACTTTCAATCCGCCAGCCAGTTGATGCGATATGCAGGGCTGAATCTGTGCGAAAAGCAAAGTGGACAATGGCGAGGCCGTACCACCATCAGTC
>CAZOXC010000084.1:0-8653 GCA_964583205.1 uncultured Pirellulaceae bacterium
GGTGGTGCCAACCGGCAAACCGCTGATGAAGATTGCTCCAGCCAAAAACAAATTCATACGCCTGGAAATCCCACAAAAACTGGCGGCCCACATCAACAATGGCGACCGAGGCAGTTTTGCACCCGGCAGCCAGCCCGGCAAAAGAATCAGCTGCCGGATCACCCAGGTGACGCCCAGCGTTTCTCCGGTCAATGGCCGAAGCGTTCTGTTGGCCGAAGCTGAACTCGACTCCACCAGTGCACATGTTGTCGGTGGTATCGAAGGCGTGGCGAGAATCAACACCGGCTGGCAACCAGTTTGGTGGATCACCAGTCGCAAACTTATCGACGGCTTGCGAATGGGGTTCTGGCTATGATCGAAGATAATCGCGAACCCGGTCAACAAGAACCTGAACAAACAGTTGAAGACCAGGAATTGGTCTCGAAGCTGGCGGACGTCTGCATTGATACTCGGAGCGACTTGAAAATCAGCCGCCACTTGTTTCAAGGCACTCCTTCCTACGTGGTTCACGACCCGATCCGTTTTCAATCTCACCGTTTTTCACAAAACGATTACGAGATTCTTTCCAGCATCCAGGAAGAATTTACACTCGCTGAAATTTTCCAGCGGCTGGTAAAAAGCGGAACACTGGATCAATCAGATGAAGGTGGTTTTTATCGCTTTGTTTTGAATTTGCAAATGCGAGGCTTGTTGAGTTTGCCAATTACCAACAGTCAGCACTTGTACGATTCCTATGTCGCGCGGACCACGGCTTCCAAGAAATTCTCGCCACTGAAATTGCTGTTTCTGAAAATCCCGCTTGTCAATCCGAACCAGTTTCTGGATCGCACGGCCTGGATTTTCAAACCGATGTTCAGCAAACCGTTTTTTGTTCTGTGGCTGATGATGGCCATGGCCAGCTTGTTTGTACTGGTGACCCGGTGGGACGAATTCTTTCTGCCCTTCTCCAGCCTGCTGGCGACTCGAAACCTGATTATTGTCGGATGCGTTTTGACGGCTTTGAAAATCTGGCACGAGTTCGGACATGCTTACGCCTGTAAAATCAAAGGTGGCGACGTTCCAGACATGGGTGCAATCTTTATTGTGTCTCTGCCTTGCGCGTACGTGGACGTGAGTTCCTCATGGTGTTTTACTCGTAAACGAGATCGCATCATGGTTGGATTGGGTGGAATTTACTTTGAATCCATCGCCGCAATGATCGCTTTGTTTATCTGGGCCGTGACCGGTCCCTCGGTGATCAATTCGGCCGCACAATTCACCGTGATTATGGCGACTTTGACCACGGTCCTGTTCAACGCCAACCCTCTAATGAAGTTTGATGGCTACTACATCCTCAGCGATGTTGTGGGCATTCCGAATTTACGAGATCGTTCAACCGCTCAAATCAAAGCGTTGGCGAAACGCTTTGCACTGGGATTAAAAGTTGATACCGAATCACGCTCCAGGCGTGAAGCATGTTGGCTCACGATGTACGGCATCGGAGCATTTTTCTATCAAATCTGGTTGATGCTGAGCATCAGTATCATGGTAGCCTCGCAGTTCTTTCTGCTGGGTATCGGAATGGCGGCGACTTACGTGGGGTCAACGATTGTGGGTGCAATCAAGGTTTCCACAATTTACTTGTGGCGGTCACCTGAATGCAGTCATGTTCGAACTCGAGCCATTTGCCTGAGCCTGTTTCTGCTGGCTGGTTTGCCATTACTTTTCTCAACTCTGTCCGTTCCCGGCGGGACCCTCGTCAATGGACAACTGGCTCATGAAAACGAGCAAGTCGTTCGCGCTCCAGCCAATGTGTTCGTGAAATCAATCGAGGTCGCGCCCGGTCAATCGGTCGCCGATTCGCAACCCATCATGAGCCTGGACAGCTTTCAGCTCCAGGAACAGTTTGACCTGGCTGTGGCCACCGAAACACTGGCCCAGAAACAATATTGGGCCGCCCAGAATTCTGATGTCAGTGTCAAAAAGAGCGGCCACATACAACTGGTGAACGCGCGGAAGCAACTGGAAACCGTCAAGAACATTCATCAACAACTGGATGTTACGGCCGACCATGAAGGACGAGTCACTCGAATCATACCACCGACTGAGATTGGAAACTTCTATCCAGCCGGTTCAGAACTGGCCCGCATCGGAAACGGTGGGCAAGTCATACGCATCCTGATGACCGAAGAACAATTCAACTCGGCCAACCCTCGACTGGAACAAGTCGCGACTTGTCGTTTCGCAACTCGGCCCGGCACAAGTTATCGCGGAACAATAATTCTAGTTGAACCGGCAGGTTCCCGAACAATCGATTTACCCAACCTGACTCATATGGCTGGTGGCGACATCGTCGTCAACCCGACGAATCAACAAGCTTTTCTGCCATACTTTGAGGTGGTTTTGAAACTCGATCAGGAAGTTCCAGAAACAGTTGTGTCCGGCTCACTGGCCAAAGTTCGGCTGGGCAGAAAGTACGAGTCGATGACGGCCTTCTGCTTGCGACAATCCAGAAAATTCCTCACCAAACTTTTTACTAACAAATAGCATCATGAATATTCGATCTTATCACCTGTTCACTTTGACACTGCTGCTGAGCTTGTGCCTGGCACCTGCGAACATTTGCGGTCAATCCATCCTGCCCGGCGTCGTCACGGCAAAACAAACAGCCGACCTGACTCCCGGCACCACGCAAAATCTGGTTGAGATTTTCGTCGAGGAAGGTGAAACCGTTAAACAAGGCCAGATTCTGGCTAAACTTGACGCCCGGATGGCGGAAGCTGAATACAAAGCTGCCAAGGTCGTTGCCGAAGGTGGCGCCAATGTCCAACTGGCAGAGATTGAACTCACAGAAGCTCAAACCAAAGCACAGCGAATGCAGATCGCTCTGACTCGAAACGCCGGTACTCAACTGGAAGTCGAAGTCGCACAAAACGCTGTTCGCAAAGCCGAAGCAAACCTGCAACTGGCCAAAGACTTGCTGGAACAAGCCTGGCAAACTGCCGAAACCGCCAAACAACGTCTGGAACTTTACTATATTCGGGCGCCCTTCGATGGACAGATCACTCGAGTCAACGTGCGAATCGGAAATCGAGTCGATCCAACTCAAACTGTGATGCAAATCATTTCATCCAGTGAACTGATGGCGGAACTGCACTTGCCATTGCAACTGTATGGTCGATTCCAGGTGGGCGACACTCACCAGTTGACCGGCGGCATGCCAGTCGAAAATCCAGTCACAGCCCGACTGACCCATGTGTCATCGGTCGTCGACACCGCGACTCAGACATTTCGAGTCCGTTTCGAAATCGACAACAGTGACGCCAAGCTGCCAGTTGGATTTCCTGTCACCCTGAAAGAACAGGACCTGGCCCAAACCCGATCGGCCAGTCATAAAAACTAACCCGCTAGCAATTCTGTAAGAGTTTGCGGATTGGGTCGAGTGCCCAGTGTTTTCGGATGTTATCAATCCTGCTCATTAAGAGCAGTTTGACACGTCGATAACAAATAACGATAAACACGCACTGCAGTTTTTGACCCAGAATTGCCGGCGAAATGGCCCGAAGTCTGATTTACTTGATCGTTGCATCTTTCTGCGCGCCGCTTGCGCTTGCAAGCCATGTTTGCGCACAATCAGACAGCACACAGGCACACAGCACACAGGCTCGCAGCGCACAGCCAGACTGCTCACAGGCAAACTGTGCAGATGACGGCTGGGGACTCGACCATGTCGACTTCTTTGCAATCGATGGCAAACCGGTACCGGACACCTTTCGTTATCTTCATCAACTTTCCAGCGGCGAGAACGGCAACACGGTTTACTCGTTCCAAGGAACGGCTCGAGCCTACTACCTGAACGATCAACGGATCGAATTCACGGGACAGGAAGAGACGTTTGGCGTCGAGGCAGCTTTGCGCGGCTCGATTGAACGCTGTGTGAATTCATGGCAAGTCGGTTTGCACTCCGAGTTCTTTTTAACACAACGCTTCGATGAAAACATTCTGGTCGATACGGCCGAACGTCGTTCGTTTCGAGGCCTCTTCGACGACGACGTGTTATCAATTTCGCAACTCTATTTTTCGGCATCGCGCGGCGACTGGACTTTTGCCGCCGGCAAGCGGGACACTCCCTTCGGCCGAGCCTTCTTCCCTTTGAATACCAACGAGAGAATTGACGCACCCTTTATTCGAACCGAGTCAATTTTGTGGCGCGAGACCGGACTGTTTATCGATTATCGGCCTGGCCGGTTTCACTTTTCACTGGCCGGCGTCAATGGCTCGGAAGATCGCGACACCAATTCATCGAAAGGCATTATCGGTCGAGTCGGCGTGGACATGGACTGGCTGGTTTTCGGAGCTTCGGCCAAATTCCAGGATGGAATTGGTTCGGAAAGTCAAAAATTTCGCAACAACCACGTCGGACTGGACGCCATGGTTCGCGGCGAACGTTGGCTGTTGTCGGGCGAAATCATTTATGACGAATACGGATTCCGCCGCCCCTTCAACCCACTCGACATTACCTGGGGACGAAGCATCTACAACCGCGATATCTTCTTCCCGGGTCGGCGACTCTACGGGCTGGGTTTCTATCTCAACTTTATTTATCGAGCACCATTGGGTACCTGGGTTTTGAATTATGGCGAGTATCGACCGCAAGTAGACACGGGTGATTTTATCCATGATCAAGTCACCCGGCGCGGTTTGATCAAACACATCTACCACATTGCTCCAGGAATCGACTGGTACAACACTCTGATCATTGAAAATGATGTTGAACCAGCTCAAGCCGCCCGCATTCGTCGCGGACTGACGGGTCTGACCGGAATCGAGTGGCGGTTCTAAATCGATTCGACTGCCCACCTGCACAGACTGCCATTTTGTATTGCGAAAAAACAGCTAACATTAGACTCGCACAGGCAATACCAGATTTCTATTTCAGTCTTTGGCTCAGGTAACACTTTCGATGAAAAAACTATTATTGATCAGCAGCTCCTACACACATGGAACCGGGTTTCTGGAACACGCGGCCCAGGCGATCAAAGAACATCTGGCCGATATTAGTCGAGTCACTTTCATTCCCTTCGCTGGCAAGGACCTTGACGCCTACACCAAACTGGCCAGGAGCGCCTTCGAATCGTTTGGGTTTCAACTGGATTCGTTGCACGAAAGCCAAAACCCCGTGCAAACCGTTCAACAGGCCGAGGCCATTTTCACTGGCGGTGGCAACACTTTTCGTTTGCTGAAAACGCTTTACGATCTCAACTTGCTGGATACCATTCGTCAACGAGCTTTGGATGGGATGCCCTACATGGGAAGTAGCGCCGGCACCAATTTGACTTGCCCCACTATCCGCACGACCAACGACATGCCGATTGTCGAGCCGCCCAGTTTCCAGGCGCTGAATTTGATTCCCTTCCAAATCAACCCGCACTTTCTGGACGCTGATCCAGACTCGACTCATCAGGGCGAAACCCGCGAAACTCGACTCAAAGAATATTTGCAGGAAAACACGGTTCCGGTTTTGGGAATTCGCGAAGGATGCTACCTGAAGATCACAGGTAACACCGGGACAATCGAAGGCCAACGCGGCGCAATTCTATTCCGTCCCGGACAGGACCCGCAGGAATTACCGCCCGGTGATTCGATTCAAACATTGTTTGAATAAATCGTCAAAGCAAACAACCATACTCAACTATTCGGCGCCGATTAAGTCGTCGTTGAATCGTCAGTCTTGTTTTGCTGTTCCGCCATGCGCACTTGATTGCGGCGTTTGAAAAACCAACCAAGCCCCGCCAATGCTGCAACGCCAGTACCGATGAATGGAAGCATCGGCAAGAATCCGGATGAACGTGACTTGAGCTTGAGCGGTTCGGCAACGACATCACGGTTCGCCAGAACACCACGCATCTTGCGGCGGTGAACCAACAACGCAGGGTCAACAATACCATTGGGCAGCTCACTCGGCATGAATTCACCGGCAGTCCACTTGGAACGAACATAACCGGTTAGGCCATCAGCTTTGTTGTGGTACTCGCCAGAGGACTCGTCAAACCTTTGATGCTGCAGATACAAGGTGTGATCAAACTTCTCACTCGCGTGAACCTCACCATCGTGAATGTGAATCGTGGGGAAAAAGATCTTGTCGGCAAACCGGGTCTTGAATTCGAACGCCATGGGATGCGGCTTGCCTTGCAAAGACTTCAGCTGAAAAACCGCGAATCCATAGTCAGAGTAAGTTGGAATCTTGTCCCAGGATTCTTTGGGGATTACGAATTGTGGATCAAGCCGACTGAAATCATCTACCGTCGGTACAAACGAGGCGATAAAGTCGCCAACTTCATGAACCTGGATCGACTTGGTTGCCTTCGAACTTTCAGAACTCCCCAGGAAACTCCGCGTAGGTGGCGCGACATAAGGAAACCCATCGTCCAGTTTTTTGAAAAAGTTGTCATGGTCCTTGAGAGAAATGAATTCAATTGATTGTTCGTCCGCCGGCGTCGCCACGGGCAGTGGCAATATCATGGCATTGGGTGTCTGGCTGCGAAACTTCATCTGGTAAACCAGAAACTGTTTTCCCGCCGAGGACAGTCGAGCGAACAAGTTGGTGTCAGAAACGGACTCGACTGGTTGAGCAAAACAGCACATTGACAGCTCCTCTGAACTAATTTTCAAAATTGTATTGGCGAAAATTCCCAAGTGGAAATCCGGTTCGAATTCTGATTCTGCTTGGTTTGAATTCCACGATTTCCCAATATCGGACGCAGCGGACATCCGAAGCGTTCCATCCAGCGATCCTAATTTCCTGTATTGTTTGCAATCCCACAAGCGACGGGAGCTTGCGATTCGTTGAATCCTGTTTAACGTGATGGTAGATTGACCCGTTACATGAAATTTTCAACCAGACAGTAATTTCGAGATAAACATGAATCGAACTTGTTTTGTCATTTGCGCGGCATTGACCTTATTTTTGGTAAATCCAACAACCAACGGTCAAGTGCCGGCTACTCAAGAAAAACCCACAGGATCACAACAACAGGAAGCGGCTGACTTGCCGGTCTTTGAAGATGGTCAAGCTCAGGTTGTCGATGCGTTCAGCAAATCCGAAGACTGGATTAGGCACGACTTGTTCGTCGAAACTGAATTTGACTCGGACGAGGATGGTGAACTTGATCGAATGCATGTTGCCGTTTGCCGTCCCAGACAAACTGATACTCAAGGACTCAAGGTTCCAGTGATTTATGTGACCAGTCCTTATTTTGCAGGAGTCGCAGGCGGTGGCCAAAAGTACTTCTGGGATCCCAAACATGAACTCGGTGAGGAACCACCCGAGCATCCTCATCCACCTGAAATTGAACATCAGAGCAACCGTCCAGTCATCGACAAACGGGAATCTCACGCCAAAGCATGGGTTCCTCGTGGATTCGCAGTCGTCCATTCCTGTTCGCCAGGTACCGGGCTATCGGAAGGTTGCCCAACAGTAGGTGGACAAAACGAGTCGCTGGCGCCCAAAGCCGTTATCGACTGGTTGTGTGGCCGAGCCAAAGGGTACACCGAACTGGATTCAGACGAGGAAGTGGTTGCCGATTGGTGCACGGGCAAAGTTGGCATGACTGGAACTTCCTACAACGGAACCCTTCCCCTGGCAGCAGCCACGACTGGAGTCGAGGGACTGGAAGCGATCATTCCAATCGCACCCAACACATCTTACTATCACTACTACCGCTCGTTCGGTCTGATCCGTCACCCGGGCGGTTACATGGGCGAAGACATTGATATCCTGTACGACTTTATTAACAGTGGCGATCCGGAAACTCGCGAACAATGCAACTGCGAAATTCGTGACAAAGAAATGATGGAAGGCTTCGATCGTATCACTGGCGACTACAACGATTTCTGGGCCGGTCGAGACTACTTGAACCAACTCGACAACATGAAAGCCGCTACGCTGATGGCCCATGCGTTCAACGATTGGAACGTGATGCCCGAGCACAGCGTACGAATCTATGAAGCGCTCAAACAAAGAGGTGTGCCACATCAATGCTACTTCCACCAGGGTGGTCATGGTGGCCAGCCGCCGATGGAATTGATGAACAAGTGGTTTTCTCGTTACCTATGCGGCGTTGAAAACGGCGTGGAAGATGAACCCAAATCCTGGATCGTGCGGGAACGAGTTCGAGGCAACGAACCGACTTCCTATCCTGACTATCCACATCCGGAAGCTGAATTCGTAACACTGTATCCAGGTAAGGGTGGCAATTCTCAGGGCAGCCTGATGCTGTCGTCTGATTCTGATAAACAGGGTCAAGAGAAACTTGTTGACGACGTCTCCATCCGCGGGTCGGACCTGGCGAAAGCTGAAGAATCTTCACATCGCTTGCTATATGTAACGCCTGAACTCAGCGAGACCGTTCACCTGTCGGGCCATTACAAGATCAAAGTTCGCGTGGCCAGCAGTAAACCCGCAGCCAACTTGTCGGTCTGGCTGGTTTCACTGCCTTGGACTGACCGAGCTCGAATTTACGAAAATGTGATTTCGCGAGGTTGGGCTGACCCTCAAAACCACAGCTCGATTACCGAGAGCGAGCCACTGGAGCCCGGCAAGTTTTACGATGTGAATTTCCAATTGCAGCCCGATGATCAGATCATTCAAAAAGGCCAGCGAATCGGTCTGATG